>JAGOJA010000010.1:18128-40826 GCA_017995345.1 Flavobacterium sp. | reverse complement strand
CAGAATTTGATTCTGCAATCGCGGGTAAATAACTCAAAAAGAAAAGGCTCAGAAACAAATTGACGGCTACATTTCCTATTTTGATTATGGCGTATTTTATGGGTTGCTGATTGACTCTTAATTTAGAGAAAGGAACAATCACTAGTGCGTCAAGCACTAAAATCCAAATGGTGTAGTTGATATATTGTTCGGCTATTCCTGACCAAAGTGACAAGGTGTTTTGAAACAATAAAGAGAGAAACAAAAACGAAATGGAAGTCCAAAAAATTGAAATGGAGGTGGTTTCTACCACTGAATTCTTGTTCGTTTCCTTGTTGTAAAACCTAAAAAAAGCAGTTTCCATTCCGTAAGCCAGAATGACATTAAAAAAAATCATGTAGGCAAAAATGATGGAAACCTTACCGTATTCCGCTTTTGGAAGTAAGTCCGTATATAATGGCACTAATAAAAAACTGAACATTCGCGGGACAACCGTTGCTAATCCGTAAATGGCAGTCTGTTTAAAAAGATTCTTATATAATCCCAAAATGTTTTTTTTATTAAAATTATGGAGACAAAAATAACTAATTCTTTGGTTTAATCCACCGAAGTGAATGTTTGTTTTGGAACAGCACTTCCTACAACAAGAGCTGAGTCATTTGAATAAAAAATTATCGGACTGGTTTTTCTAGAACATTGGTTATTTTATAAAAATAAATGATGTTCTCTTTCTTGTATTCTAAAACGGCTTCGTTGTGTTTTAAATTGAATTTAGATTTTTGAAACATCGGCGCTTTGTTGCCATATTCTTTGGTAGAATCAATATCCAATATCAAATCTTCTTTTTTATCGCTTTCATAGAAATGTGCCACAAAACTGTTTTTAGTGATTTCCTCAACCGGAGATTCTTGATTGTGAAAATAGATTTTGGCTAACTTGAGGTTTGTCGCCAATGGTTTTTTGAATTCAATATAAAATTGAATGCCGCCATTTCCTTTACCTACTTTCTGTTTCTGGTAAAAAACCGACTGTGTTTCTTGAGGAAATTCCGTTTGCAGTTCTTGTTTCATGGCACAAAAGGTCAGGTTGATGGCAGTGATACATAAGAGGCCAATTATTTGAAATTGCTTCATATTTTTTTGATTTAACTTAGTCCTTCTTTGTTTATTATCTTGAGGAAATGAAATCCTTTTGGCACATATCCTTGATTGTAATAAAAACGATGCGCAGTAAAATTTTCGGTAAAAGCATCAAGAACAATCATCGTGCAGCCCGTTTCTTTTGCTTTAGCATCGACATAATCCGTCATCATTTTGCCAACTCCTTTTTTACGGTGATCCGGATGCACTATGAAATTATCTATTTCCATATACTTTCCAGACCAGAGTTTTGTTCCTGACCATAGTCCTGAAATTCCTACACAAACATCCTGTTCAAAAACCGCAATTTGCTTGTAATTATGCGGAATCATTTCAGTAAGATAGGCATCGTATTTTTCTACAGTAAATGTGGGATATAAAAATCGCATCAACTCAATGTTGCTAAGCATTCCTTGTTTTGTGGTCAGTTCTTTAAGTAGTAACGGCATTCTTCCAAGTTTTATTTTAAACAATAAAATTAAGAATAAAATGACTTATAGTGGCTATTGTTTTTTCCAAATGGAATCGTTAAAAAATGTGCTACATACAATTTTCAATAGTATTACAGCAAACCGATTAGACTAAGACAGAAAACGTACCGCCATAGTGTACCATGTATGGACACTAAATACTACATGGACTTAATTTATAAATATCACTAAAAGTGGGTATTGTTATTTTGAACTAACAGTCTGATATTTGCAAGGAGCGGCTTTTTTTTTAGAGAAAAAAACAACGACTGACATGAATTTTATAAAACAAATAGAGCGAATCAAAAAAATGCACGAATTAATTCGCTCTGAGAAAACGGGTACTCCAGAGGACTTTGCACAAATGCTCCACTTGAGTCGCAGGCAGTTGTACAATGAATTAGAGCATATCAAAAATCTGAATGCTACTATAAAACATTGTTGTCCGATAAAAATAATCGGAACGTTATTTTTTCTATATTTTACAAGGCTTGACGAGGTTTTAACCTAGTTTAGCTTGTTTTTTACTACTCTCTTGAGAATTCGATGTACTAAAAAATATAATTTTTGGTTTGTTCTATCAAATTTTATCCAGTTGCTAAATAATCATCAAACAAACCTAATTGACCATAGCTTTGAGTATTTAATTCCCAGTCTTTTTCAGGACTTTCTAAAAATTTAGTTAGGTGAATGTAATTGAATAAATGAATTCTACAAAAACTAACTAAATTCGAGAAAGACCATTGTCGTTTTAAGCTTTTCTTTATCACGCCTAACAAAAGATTTACTATTAGTACACAGTAAATTTGGATTTTAATAGCATTTTCATTGTCTCCTAAAAAATATTTTAGGGGGGAATTTTGCTTAATTTGTTTGAACAGAAGCTCTATTTGCCAACGTATTTTATAAAGCGCAGCTATTGTGTCTGCCCTGAATTCAAACAAATTACTAATAAACTCAAAGCTTCTTTTGTGTTCTCTGTCATAGTATTTTATTTTTCTTAATTTCAATGTGGTTTTTACGCCTTCTTTATTGACTTCAACTTCAATTATTTCGTCCGATAATACACCGCTGTGAATGTTTTCTGGAATGTCATTTGTTTGTGTTAATTCAAATTTTGCATTCTCTTTTATTCGGGTTACAAAACCTGTTTTTTGATTTGTAAAATGCTCAAATGCTTTGTAATCATTGTATCCTTTGTCAAATATATAAACGGTATGTTCATCGCATTTTAATTTTTCCAAAAACTGATGATCATGAGTTGCAGCTGATGTGAACCAAACTAAATTTGGCACTTTTTCATCGGCATTTATCACAGTATGCGATTTAATTCCACCCTTGCTTTTTCCGTTACTAGACTTCCTTCCAACACATTTTAATATGTCTTTAAATAAGCTAATAGATGTACTATCAACAATCTTAACTTTCTTTCCTAGTGCTATCTCAACTCGACTGTCCGATAAAACAAAGCTATATTTCTTGAGCAAATTATTATAAATTTCTTCAAAAAAATCAATCTTCCTACCCTTATTAGCATCAGCTAAAGTGCTTTTTTTAGGTAAATGATTAATTCTAACAGTTTCTTCTTTACCCGATAGACCTAGCATTCCTCCAGATACTTCACGCAAAGAGTTGCACTTTTCTATGCAACAAAAAATCATACTAAATAAATGATCTTGACTCTTGAAGCGTTTTACATATCGGTCTGAATTATATTTCTCAACCGCTTTCTGAATCATCGAATCATCTATTAAAGAAATTAGCTGTCCGAAAACAGACTTAGTAGAAAAATACTTATTTTTACCCATCGTTATTTGAATTTTGCAACTCTAAATTACGATTATTTTAAGAAGCCATTAATTTGGCTTCTTTTTTTATCGGACAACAATGATTTCTAACTACTAATTTCTAATTATATAATGGCCTCTATAAAAATAAAACAACATGATATCAAAGATTGTGGTGCTGCTTGTCTCGCTTCTCTAGTTGTGCTTTTAGATTAGTAAGCAGGTCTTTTTCGTCAACAATAGTTACGCCAGCATAACCCATTGTTTGCAATTGGGCTACTAATTGTTCTTCCAGAATTTGTTCAGGTTGCATCATTATAATTATGAATTTTTAATTACGAATTACGATTGTCTGTATTTCGTAATGTTTTTTGAATAGCACCAATTATTTTTAAAAGCTCTTCTGCATCTTGTAATAAGCTTTCACTTTGTTCCGTTGTTAAATAATTGGTATCGGTTAATAATCGAATCCAATAATGAGTTTCTCGAGCCTCTTTATATGAAATGGTCAGTTTTGCAAAAAAATCTTTATCCGTTTGTCCACCGATTGCTTCTTCTATATTGGCTCCGATTGAAGTTCCCTGAACGAAGTAATTGTTTGCTTAAAGTAAATTCTCGCTTATCTTCGCATAAATATTGATAAACGTTCACAATTCTAACTGCAAAAGCATAGCTCTTAATTTGAATTACATTGTCTTTTTTCATTCGTAATTATTTCATTCGTAATTCGTAATTATCCTCAATCTCTTTTACTTCTTCGTCTGTAAGTGTGTCAAACTCTTTTTCTTTGGCTCTTTTAGATAAAGAACCGTTGTTTTGTTCTAGGAATCGAATTAGCAAAGCCACCATTTTATCAGGCATTTGATAGTTGTTGTCTAGCCACAATTTCATAGCATCGTATTTTTGTAAATAGGCTACTTCTTCGGGTATTATTTTGTGAATGGTGTAATCTACACATTCGCTTAAGAACTCTGCTTGTAGCGTAGCATCAAAATAACGATAGAAATCTATGGTTTCGTTCAGTACGTTTACGTTATTATCCTTGGTTTTCTCCCATTCAATAAAGTCCAATAACGGATGCGAATAGTTTTCTAATACTTTTCGATAATCTTCTATTCGTTCTAAAATAGAAGCAGATACTGGAAAAATTATCCCTTGCGGACTGTATTTCATTGCGGACAATAAATGGTGAATTATGTAGCGGTGTATTCTGCCGTTTCCATCAACAAATGGATGGATGAACACAAATCCAAAAGCGATTGCAGTGGCGGTTAATAAGGGATGAAATCCTGTGGCTTGCATTTGTTTGGAAGCTTCCAGCAATCCGTTCATCAGTTTTTCAATATCTGCCTGTTTCGATGAAATGTGTTCTGGAATTGGTTCACCGGTAGTTCTGTCATGTTCACCAACAAACCCGCCTTCGGTACGATACCCCATGGTTACAAACTTGCTGTTTTCAATTACAATTTGTTGTAGTCGATACAATTCTTCTTTGCTTAATGGTTTGCTTCCCGCTTGTCCTATGGCTTTTCCCCAGCGAAGTGCTCTGTTTTGTGTTGGGTTTTCCCCTTCAATGCTAAACGAAGCTTTGGAATCTTTCAACAATAAAAAGGAGGAGGTTCTTAAAAGTACATCCTTGTGTATTCCTTTAATAACGGTGTTAATGTTTTCCGTGCTGTTTTTGTCAAGGTAACTTTCCAGTTTTGGGGTTTTGAAGATTAACGCACAAAAATCAACCGTTCCAGTTAGGTTGTTCTTGATACGGTGACGGCTGGAATTGGTGCTTACAGGCGAGGCAAATTGTAATTTTTCATCTATTAAATGAACAAAATTGCCTTTTTTTAAATCTGCAATAGATAGCGCTTTTCCCATCAGCCATTCGTATAGAAACCAAATTTTACGGCTGTATTGTCCTTGAGGTTCTATTTGTACCAATGCCGTACTATCTTCTTCGGATAGTTTTTCAAATAATTTTTTGAAGAACAACAGATTTACTCCTTCGTATCTTAGCGCAAAAACCAACTGTTTATAAAGAGTGTCTTCTGGTTCGTGGCGTGACGTAAGTACTTGCCAATGCTCAGTGGTGTATTGACGTTTTTTGGAACTAATTAATGCTAAGCGGTTGGGCATTGGTACAGCCAAATTAAATGCTTCTATTACTGCGCCATAACCCACTAACATTCCTTCCTCAGGTGCTTTACTCCCGTGAAAAACGCTTATTTTAAGTGAAAAACGCTTATTATTCATAGTAATCGGTGATAAATAGTTATTCAAAAATAAGTGAAAAATACGTAGTAATGGTGAAAAACACTTATTTTTTCATGATTTAAGTAAAAAACACTTATTTATTGTTTTGAAAAAAATAGGTTTTATTATTTTATTTTTATAAAAAACACACGCAATACCCAAAAAACACACGCTTATTTTATATTTTATGAAAAACACACGCAATTCACCTAAAGTAACTGACTTTTTTCACTATTGGAAAAACAGGTTTTAGTTATGAAAAACAGGTTTGCAATCACACAAACATTCCCTGTAACAATCCTTTTTTCCAAACCTCCGTATTCGTTATTTGTGCCTAACATTGATTGATTTTTTCATCGATGGCAGAAAGAAAATTTGCTATTTTGGTTTGTTCTTCTTGAGAGGCTAATTTTATTGGCATTTTCTCAAACATTGGTAACCTAAGTGATTTAACAGTAGAACCAACTGCGTGAGAGTTTAAGTGATTTGAATTAAAAATAATATAGTAAAATAGAAATTTCCCGTTATTTGGTTCAATATCCATTATTGCGTATGTTCTTTGATGTAAATCAAATTTACCAATAAAATATTCCGGTATAAATTCTTGACCTTCGCCAGGAATTATTATTGCTTCCGCATCAAACAAAAATCTATTACTTGACCTAATATCTTGTGACCTGTCGAAAAAAGTAAATTTGCCATCTAAATTTGAATCTTCACGATTTGATGAACCCGTAGTTATTCTTGAAATTTCTCCCAACTTCTTCTCCTCCCAATCCGCAAACTCATTCCCGTTATCGTCTTTAAAGCGTAATTCCTGCGAGAATATCTTTTGCATCACGCCTTTTTTGTATTGCTCTAAAAGGCTTTTCTTTTGCTTCAAGACTTGCAGTTTTTCATCTACTGCCGTGAGGAATGTGGCGATTTTTTGTTGTTCTGGGAGGGTTGGTAAAGAAAGAGTCATGCCTCTAATACTTTGAAAGTTTAATCCTTCTCGACCACTTCCCGTTTGTAAACTGGTAAATATATTTTGACCTTTTTCAGAAGAAAATATTGGTTGTATAAAACAAGGTTCATTTTCTTTATTCAATCTAATAATACAAACGTGTTGATTAACATTTCCAACAGTAAAATTATTAGGAACAACACAACTTCTACCTAAAGATGCTCCTGTAATATTTAATAGAAAATCGTTTGCCTTAACAACACTGTTTTTCATTGTGTTATTAATTTTTTCTGTTATAAAAGTTGAATTTTCAAAAGACAATTTGCTGTCTAAAACATTTTGACTCCTGATGAATAAAATCCCTTTTTCAACATAAACAAATTCACCTCCTAAAGGAGTTTTTCCACTGTTCACTTTTTCTGTTATTTCCCCCAATTTCTTCAATTCCAAACTTCCCTTAAATTCAGGGAAACGCAGAGTGGGTGTGTTTGTATTTTGAGTCATTACTTGAGTTTTTTAATTTCGCGATTCCCCATTAATGATTTCATTTGGGTAATGGCAATTTGGTTCAATTGCAGTATGCGCTCTTTTTGCGGTAAACCCTGATGAATCAACACGGCGTTGATGCTTTCCATATTCGAGAGAACTACTAATTGTTCTATTGTGGCTTCATCCCTAATATTGCCTTTGGATTTTGGGTTGGCTTCTCGCCATTGTTTTGCCGTTGTGCTAAATAAAGCCATATTCAAGAGGTCGGCTTCATCAGCATAGATAAAATTTAGGTTCTCTGTTGAAAGTGCTTGTGGGATAAGATTTTCTTTAATAGCATCGGTATGAATTCTATAATTTACTTTTGCCAAAGTGCGTTGCAGGTTCCAAGTCAATTTTAGGCGTTCGTTTTCATCTTCCTTGAGGCGTTGAAATTCTTTAATGAGATAAATTTTAAACGCAGCACTAATCCACATTCCAAATTCAAATGCAATATCCGGATGTGCGTATGTGCCTCCGTATCTGCCCGCAGTGGCGATTAATCCAATGGATTTGGTTTTTTCTTGCCACTCTTTTACGCTTATCTTATAATTGTTTAATCCTGCCTGACTTTTAATTATGGCGGATTCGCCCTAATTAAAATTAGGGTTATAGACGGATTCCCAAATACTCAAAAATTCAACTGTATTTCTGTTACGCAACCAATCGGAAATAAAAAAGTCCCCATCTTTTGCTTTTAGCATATCGGTTAAGGATAGGTATTCTTTGTCTGCTTTATTGATAATAGTAACCGGAGTTCCTTTTACATTTATCGTTTTATTTTTTACCATAGCTCTTTTTTAGTTGCACTACTTTTGAACTGTCTAATTTTATAACAGCGTAATTTTTACTATCAGAGGCATTTTCTAAATCCTTAAAACTATTATTTACAAATCCAATTGGGCTAATACTGTATTTTATTTTATTATTCATGATTTATCTTTCTTTTAATTTACTTTTCTGTCACAGGAACTGATATTACTTCTAACTCAAAAATATTTTCAACAGCATCATTGTCTACCATTTTAAAAGCAGTCTCTAATGCTATTTTTCGAAAATGAGCCATTTGTTCTGGTGTCTTTTTCACCCCTTCGGCAAATAAACTTTCTCGAAGTTGAGCAAATTCCGGATAATTTTCTTTAATAAAATCCCTTGATGACTCTTTTACACTTACTTTCACAGCGCTTTCACATCCTTTTTTTAGAGAAAATCACAGAAGAAACTTTTTCATCTTCTATTTTTAAACCATGATTGGCTAAAGTAGTTCCAGCTACAAACTGAACTCCGTCCATAAAGCAAGAAGTCGTATTTACAGTAGCCTGCACCTGTTTATAATCTCCAAAAATTTCTTTAAATTTTATCATTCCCAGAGTAGTTGCCAAAACTCCATGCGTTAACCCCGGACAGAAATGATTATGCAACTGTGCTGATTTAATCAAAAGTGCATTAAAATCTTTTATAATTAAGTTAAGTTTAAAAGGGATTAAAAAAACTAACTAAAAAAATCACCTCAAGTTGATTTCGTTAACTAAGACAAAAAAAAATCAGGTTTAAGCCTAAAAATTTGTTTATGATTAAGAGGAATCATTTAAATAGATAAGAATCATATTTTCAAGGATAAATATAGGGTAAGAAAAACGCCTAAATTCAATAGTATCATGCATTTCATCCTTTATAGTCCGTTATCTAAATACTAATTACATTATTGTAATTTTAAGCCAAATATTTAAACAAAAAAGAGGTACGCTTTAGCATACCTCTTTTTTGTTTAATCTAAATCAATTATATGTTATCCATTCAAAGCCTCAGCTCCACCAACAATCTCTAAGATCTCATTAGTAATAGCAGCTTGACGTGCTTTGTTATAAGTCAATTTCAATTGATTTCTTAATTCGGTTGCATTATCCGTAGCTTTGTGCATTGCAGTCATACGTGCTCCATGTTCTGAAGCAAATGAATCGCGAATCGCTTTATATAATTGTGTTTTTAATGATTTTGGGATCAAAGTTAACACGATTTCTTCTTTTGAAGGTTCAAAGATATAGTCACTAGGAACAACATTCAAATCACTTTTGATAGGTGCTAATGGCAAAAACTGTTCTGTTTGAACAATTTGAGTTGCAGCATTTTTAAATTGATTATAAATCAACTCAATTTTGTCATATTCACCAGAAATGAATTGTTCGGTCAATGTATTCGCAATAATAGCAACATTATCAAAAGTTAAATTATCAAAAATAGGACTTTGATTATCAACCACCGATAGTGTTTTACACAAAATATCATTTCCTTTTTTTCCAATTGCAAAAACATCTACTTGCTTACCTTCATAGAAAGCAGCACGATTTTTAGCACCTTTAATCACGTTAGAATTAAATGCACCACACAAACCTCTATTTGAAGTAATAGCAACTAGTAAAACTTTCTTTACTTCACGTTGAGTAGTAAACTCTCCTCCTGCATCACCTTCAAGTGTTGAAGAAAGGTTTTGTAGCAATTCTGTTAATTTTTCGGCATAAGGACGCATTGCAGTAATCGCATCTTGTGCTTTCTTTAGCTTTGCTGCAGAAACCATTTTCATCGCTGATGTAATTTGCATCGTTGATGAAACGGAAGTAATTCTATTACGGATTTCCTTTAAATTTGCCATCTTTATTGTATTAAGATTTAAGTATCAAGTATTAAGTATCGCGATAATCTTGATACCTAATACTTATTACTTAATACTTTATTAGTTATATTTTGCTGATAATTCTTTTGCTACAGATTGAATTACATCAGTAATTTCATCTGTTAACTTTCCTGCTTTCAAAGCATCAAGAGTTGCTCTGTGTTTGTTGTTTAAGAATTCCAAGAAATCTTTCTCAAATTCTCTTACTTTATTCACAGGAACGTTTCTCAATAAGTTTTTAGAACCAGCAAAGATAATAGCAACTTGATCTTCAACAGTATATGGATCGTTCAAACCTTGTTTCAAGATTTCAACGTTTCTTTTTCCTTTTTCAATTACGTTCAAAGTAACGGCATCAAGATCAGAACCAAATTTAGCAAACGCTTCCAATTCACGGAATTGTGCTTGGTCTAACTTCAAAGTACCCGCTACTTTTTTCATTGATTTAATTTGTGCATTTCCTCCAACACGAGATACCGAGATACCTACGTTAATTGCTGGACGAACCCCAGAGTTAAACAAATCTCCATCTAAGAAAATTTGACCATCTGTAATCGAAATTACGTTTGTTGGGATATAAGCAGAAACGTCACCCGCTTGCGTTTCGATAATTGGTAAAGCTGTTAATGAACCACCTCCTTTTACAATTCCTCTCAATGAATCTGGTAAATCGTTCATGTTTTTAGCAATTCCATCATCAGCAATTACTTTACATGCACGCTCTAATAAACGACTGTGTAAGTAAAAAACGTCTCCAGGATAGGCTTCACGTCCCGGTGGTCTTCTTAATAAAAGAGAAACTTCACGATACGCCACCGCTTGTTTAGATAAATCATCATAAACAATTAAAGCTGGACGCCCTGAATCTCTAAAATATTCACCAATTGCAGCACCTGCGAAAGGAGCGTACACTTGCATTGGAGCTGGATCTGAAGCATTTGCAGCAACGATAATGGTATATGCCATTGCTCCTTTTTCTTCTAACATTTTAGCAATTCCTGCTACAGTAGACGCTTTTTGTCCAATTGCAACATAGATACAAAATACTGGTTTCCCAGCATCGTAAAATTCTTTTTGATTTAAGATGGTGTCAATACAAACAGTTGATTTACCTGTTTGACGGTCACCAATAACTAGCTCACGTTGTCCACGACCCACTGGTATCATAGCATCTACTGCTTTGATACCTGTTTGTAACGGCTCGGTAACTGGTTGACGGAAAATAACTCCAGGAGCTTTTCTTTCCAAAGGCATTTCGTATAAAGTACCTCCTATTGGTCCTTTTCCATCAATTGGAAAACCAAGGGTGTTTACTACACGTCCTACCATTTGTTCTCCTACTTTAAGAGAAGCAATACGTTGTGTTCTTTTTGCAATTGAACCTTCTTTGATTCCTGTTGATGGTCCTAAAAGTACCACACCTACATTGTCTTCTTCTAGGTTCAAAACGATTGCTTCCAATCCATTCTCAAACTCTACAAGCTCACCGTATTGTACATTTGATAGCCCGTAAATACGAGCAATACCATCTCCAACTTGAAGCACTGTTCCTACTTCTTCTAGTGTAGCACCAGATTCAAAACCTTCTACTTGCTTTCTTAATATTGCTGAAATTTCAGCAGGTTTGATTTCCGCCATCTTAATTTATAATTTAGACACTTAAATGTGTAATAAAACTAATTACTAAATTCTCTTTTTAATACTTGTAATCTATTGTATACTGAAGCGTTGTACTGCTTGTCTCCAATTCTCAAAATAAATCCACCAATGATTGCAGGATCTACTATATTTTCTAATGTGATTTTTTTATCTGAAAGCGTTGCAATTTTCGCTAAAACTTGTGCTTCTAATGCAGCGTCCATAGGAAACGCAGTAGTAACTTGCGCTAGTTCCTTACCATTAGCAAGGTCCGATAATTTGCCATATTCTACTGCAATTGCACCTAGTATTTCGAATCTTTTGTTTTCAAATAGCAAATGAAATAACCCTTTGGTTACCGCATTACTTCCTGCAAAAACTTCTAACAATGCTTTTTCTTTCACCTCTACTTTAATGGTAGGGTTTTGAATAAAAGTACTTAATTCTAAATTACCATTGATAGTTGTAGCAATAGTTTTCATATCATCACTTACTACTTCGGCAACACCTTTAGAGTTTGCTAAGTCTAGAATTGCTTTTGAGTATCGAATAGCTGCTCTTGTACCTGCCATAATAATTAGTTTAATTTGGCATCACCTAACATTTGCTCAACTAATTTAGTTTGAGTTTCTTTGTTAGCTAATTCTCCTTTTAATACTTTTTCAGCAATTTCTAAAGAAAGTGTCCCTACTTGATTTTTCAAATCAGCAATGGCAGCATTTTTCTCGTTAGCAATTGATGCTTTTGCTTGTTCCATCATTTTTTCTCCTTGTAATTGAGCCTCTGATTTTGCGTCGCTAATCATTTTTTCTTTGATTTCACGAGCTTCTTTAATCATAGTATCTCTTTCTGCTCTAGCTTCAGCTAATAACTTTTCGTTATCTGCTTTAAGGTTTAGCATGTCTTTTTTAGCATTTTCGGCAGCTAATAAAGCATTATTAATTGAATCCTCTCTACTTTTTACAGCTCCTAGAATTGGGTTCCAGGCCACTTTCTTCATTAAAATGAAGAAAACAATAAAAACTAGACTTGTCCAAAATATTAAACTTTCTGGTGAAGTTAAATTCATAATATATATATTTTACTTTTAGTTTCTTTTTTAAAAAAATCTTCTCACAACCAACCGTTGTGAGAAGATAATTAATTATTTTGCGATTAAAGCAACTACTACAGCGAAAAGTGCAACACCTTCGATAAGAGCAGCAGCAATAATCATTGCTGTTTGTATTTTTCCAGCAACTTCTGGTTGTCTTGCCATAGCATCCATAGCAGCACCACCAATTTTTCCAATACCAAACCCAGCTCCAATAACAGCTAATCCAGCACCGATTCCAGCTAATACCATAATAAAATATTTATTTAGTTAATAATTAATAAAACTCAATTTAGTGATGATCATGTTCTTCAACTGCCTGACCAATGAACAGTGCTGACAACAATGTAAACACATAGGCTTGCAATGCAGCAACTAACATTTCTAGAAAACTCATAAACAATACGAATGCGCCAGAAACTGGAGAAATCCATGCTGTTTCGAATATGTAGATTAATGAAAATAAACTTAAAATAATAATGTGTCCTGCAGTAATGTTTGCAAATAAACGAATCATTAATGCAAAAGGTTTTGTAAACATACCTATAATTTCAACTGGCCACATAATAGGATATAATGCTTTAGGTACTGGAGGCGAAAAAATATGACTCCAATAATTTTTATTAGCATTAAGTATTGTTATAATAAATGTGATTAAAGCTAAAACAAATGTAAAATATATATTTCCTGTTAAGTTTGCACTAAATGGAAAAAAAGGAACAAGGCCAATCAAATTATTAATCCATACAAAGAAAAATACGGTTAATAAGTACGGCATAAATTTAGCGTATTTTTTTTCTCCAATATTTGGAATAGCAATATCATCTCTAACAAAAATTACTAAAGGCTCTAAGAAACCAGCCATGCCTTTTGGTGCCATCTCGTTTTTCTTGTAAGAACGTGCTAAAGACGTAAACAATAAAAACAATACAATCACAGAAAGAAACATTGAAAAAACAAGTTTAGTAATTGAAAAGTTCAAAGGTCTCGCTTCAAAGTTAAAAGCACTTTTATCATCTTGGCTTAAATTTTTGAATTTATCGGCATAATAGATTATTTCGTTATGCTTAACGAATTTTTGTCCATTAACCTCAACTTCATGTGTTCCAGTATTGTCATGATGAAATAAAGAGGAAGAAAAAACCTCTAAACCATTATTTGTCCACAAAATAATTGGCAACGGCATAGAAACAGCATGACCATTCCAATCTGCAATATGAAAATCATGAGAATCCCCAATATGAGAATTTATTAAATCCGTAGCATTAAATTCTTTTTCTTTAGAAGAATCCGCTTCTTGATGCGCTACGTCAGGATTAACGTTTTCGGTCTGATTTTGAAGACTATCCGCTGTTGGATTTGCGAAATTAACCAACGGAATACACGCTACAAAAGTAACTAACAGGAATTGAAGTGATTTTTTTGAAATTACCATTATTTAATTGTGTATCTGATTTTACGTTTTTAAAATTTTTTGCAAAGGTACATATTTAATTGAAAATTGAAAATTATAATGGTGATTTTACAAAATCAATTTTACAAGCTTGTTGTGTTATTATCAAGTTGATGCTCTATTATTTATTAAACGCACTGCAAAAATGGTTTCGAAAAGCAAAAATAGAAAATAAGGGACAAAAAAAGCCGCTATATCTAAATTAGTTTCAGTTCGTTCTGATTGTATCAACGGAATCAAGAAAACAACTGCCGCCATCATTTTTACAAAAGTACTTCCCAAGAAAGCAAAACCAGTGAAATCAGGGAAACTTATGTCTACAAACAGCAGCAACACATAGATTAAAAGTGTTGAAACAAACAGGAAAAGATAAATACCCCAAGTAGCGTAAAAAAAATCATGATTTACACTTAATGCCGCCGTACCATAATGTTGCGCAACAAATAAGAGTAAGGTGAATGGTATTAAATATTTTAGGAAAGATACAGTTTTGATCATTAGTTATTTTTATTAATATTTTTAACTTGCCGAATTACGTTATAAAGCGAAATAAAAACCGACAAAAGGGAGAAAACAATAGTATAAAGTGTCGACGAACCTGCTGAATATTTTTCATCAAGCCACGCCCCAAAATAAGTAAAAACAAAAATGACAATTCCCATTTGAAAAGGAATCCCCATAAATACTAACCACTTATTGAAATTATTTTTATTTGGTGTTTTGTTGTCCATCGTTCAACATTAGATTTTCTGTACTTGTCTTCATGATACAGGTCGCACTGAAATCAGCACCTGGCTCTACGGATAATTTTCCTACTGTGACTTGTCCTTGAATACTTGCTTTGGCTTTTACATTCAGAATTTCGGCAACCTCAATTTTACCTTCAAACTTTCCTTCGATATCAGCATTCCTACATACTATATCGCCAATGACACTTCCTGCAGGACCAATAACAATTTTTCCTTCGGATTGAAAATTCCCTATCAAATACCCATCGAGTCTAAAATCAGCGTACGAAATTATATCACCTTTAATAATAGTTCCTTCAACTATTCTATTGGTCTTACCCAAAACATCTGTGGGTACTTTTTGATTTTTGTTAAACATAAATTATTGATTTTTTAATACTAAATAGGCGTTAAGATTTTTCTTGATCTGAATCACTTTGTAATTTTGATTCGTTACCACAATTGCAGTTTGTTTGCTTTCAGCAGACTTATCTTCTTGAATTTTTGCAACAATATTATTGGCGAAAGCAGCTGAATTTAGACCGTGAATTGTGATAAAACTTTCGTTTTCATTGTAGAAATCGTAAGAGTACGACAATATTTGGAAGTCGTTTTCTTTAAAAAACTTTTTTAATTTTTCTTCTAAAGCTTTTGTATCATTGTCTTCTTTTTTCCCAACTTTATATAGAATTTTCCAATTATTAGTCTCTACTGAATTAAAATCCATTTGTTCCAAAAATGGAATTTGATTTTTCAAAATCACCAATGCATTTTTGCCTTCTTCACTATTTGGATAATTATCAGCCACAAATTGCAATGCGTTTTTGTAAGCCGTTACTCCTTTCAGTTTACCAATAGTATTTGCTTTTAGCAATTCTAATTTTGATACTATTTCATCCCCTGAAAATTGACTGATTAATCGGTCTAAATTCTCTAAAACCGAAACATATTGTTCTTGCTGGAATGCTTTATACCACTTGCTATAGACACTTTCTGGGGTTTCATTTACGGAGTCCGCATTGACGCTTGCATTATCTATAATTTGCGCATAGCGAGAATCCGGATATTGCCCCGAGATCTTTTTTTGCATTGCTTGCGCTTTATTCAAATCCGCAATTTGGTATAATTTATACAAGTTGTACATTGCAGGAAGAATCAATTTTTCTTGAGGATTCTGCTGCAACAATTTTTCCAATTTATCGAGGGCTAGATTGTTTTCTTTGAATTTCTCTTTATAAATAACACCTAATTGATAGTATGCAAAATTGCGCTCTTCGTGAATACTGTCCAATTCTTTTTGCACACTTGGAAGTTGCTTCAAGTAAAAATCCGTGGTGTATTGTTCCACTATTTTATCCGTGGCCGCTTCCTTATCAGACAATTTTTTATCCTCCCCCAAAGAGTCAAAAGTGATTGCGTTTATATTCCCTGATGAAACTCTCCAATTTGTATTTAAAGTCCTGTCCCCCCATATTTTTTTAAATTCCATTTTTCCAAAAGCTACCGTTGTAGGATTATAAAAATAGAAAGTACTTGCACCTGTTTGCGAAGCAACACCAGCCATTGTAGGTGGCGCCATTGCTGATTTTCGCATTGGTTTTCCAGGCTCATGAATAGAAGCGGAAGTTGGTGACAAAGTGCTATTATTTCTTGCAATATTTTCCTGCTTTGCCTTGTTTTTTTCTACTAAAAGCTTCTTAACCGCATCTTCTTCCTTTAATTTAGCAATGTACTTTTCAAAATAAGCCATACGGTTTTCAGGATTCATCGCAACCACATTTAGAATACTATCATTTCTCTTTGCTACCGCTTCATATAAAATAACCTCATCGAGATTGCTTCGTATTTTTTGAATTTTTACAAATTCCCTTGTTTTGACATTTAGTTTGACCAAGGTACTATCATAGTATTTTGCAGCGACAGGATATTCGGCATTTCTAAAATACATGTTTCCTAAATTTCTATAATTTGAGGCTACTAAATAGGTGTCTTTTGAGTTCGTACGTAACGATGCGTTGTAAAAATTCAAGGCCGCTTTCTGATTGTTTTCCTTGTCTTGAAATACAGCCATATGATGAAAAATCAAATCTTTGTACGGACGATTTTCCCTGTCTTGAATCAGTTTATCAAATGTTTTTACAAAGGCAACTGAATCTCCCGTTTGATAATCAAACAACTCCGCTTTTTTCGCATGTGCCTGAATGACAAACTTCCTTTCGGCTTTTCGGTTCAAGTCAATCACGGATTGATAGGAAGCCACCGCACTATCTTTGTACCCTAATTCTTGATACAACTGTCCCAAAATATAATGATAACGGGCTTTTTCCTGATTTACTTTGGTAAATTTAATAGCATTTTTTATCTTAGCAACTGCACTATCTTTTTCTTCTAGGTTTAAAAAAGAAGCCCCTAAAAGTGCATTTGCATCTGCAAAAACTTGTTTTTTTACTTCGCGATCTTCTAATAATTTACTGATATTTTTTATTACCAAGGCATCATTTCCCAGACGCATATTGGTTTTTTCACGCCAAATTTTAGCTTCATAAATCTTGCTGCTGTTGGGGTATTTGTAGAGAATGTAATTGAACGCATCGAGCGCAGGAACAAATCGTTGGTCATAATACCTAGCTTTTCCTAGCATGAGATAGGCTTCATCAATTTGGCTGTTTTTTTCTCTGCCGCCAATATTCATGGAGTGTTTCTGAATGGCTTTGGTTGCTTTGGCTTCGGCCAATTCAAAATCAGTACTTTTAGGTTTTGATGTTGACGTCAAATCCTCTATAATTTGCATTTTTTCTACAGGCAAAAGTTGCCAGAAATCATCATGACTATTGGCTTTTATTGCCTTAACTCCTTTGTCTAGTCCTACTCCGCCATTGTACAAAATATTATACTTGGTACTTAAGGCATGGGAATTCCTAGCCAAAAAAGTATCTTTCTTAGTAGAACAAGCTACCAAAAAAGTAAAAAACAACAAGAAAGATAATGATTTAATTATATTGATTTTCAATGGAAAACGTTTTTATCAATTAACTATTAAATATACTTTTTAGTATATATGCTGGTAAAAATACATTTCTTTTTGATATCGTGAAAATTATAGCGGTCTTATTGATTTTTTTGATTTAAAATAAAACCGCAGATTCGCAGATTTTTTTGGAATGTTTTTTTTTAGAATCTACGGCACTTTAAAATGGTTTTAAACAGCAAAAAACAATTCCAGTTCCTTCAATGTTTCTTCAGAAGTTTGAATGTCTTTGACAACTTCGCCTTTGTGCATAGCAACAATTCGATCACTTACCTCAACCGTATGCTGCAAATCGTGGCTGGAAACCAGTACGGTTACTTCTGGATTATCGGCTAAGTCTTTAATTATTTTTTTTAATCGGAATTGGGTTGTTGGGTCTAAATTAGCGAAAGGTTCGTCCAGAATAATGACTTCCGGATTCCCGATTAAGGTGGCAATTATTCCTACCTTCTTTTGATTACCTTTAGATAAATCTCTTAAATATTTTTTATTTTTCAAAATTTCTCCGTTGAAAAATTCTTCGTGTGCGGCCAATAAAGCATCAACATCGGCTTTGTTTTGTCCGCGTAAATCGCCAATGAAATAAAAATATTCTTCGGGTGTTAAGTAGCCTATCAGGAAGCTTTCGTCTAGAAATGAAGCGGTGAACGGTTTCCAGTTTTCGCTAGAATTTACCTCAACTCCATTGTTGATAATATTTCCTGTTGAAGGCTGAATTAAATCCAATAAAAGACTAAAAAATGTAGTTTTTCCAGCACCGTTATTGCCCACTAATCCAAAACTTTCGCCCTTTTTTATTTCTAAAGAATCTATTTTTAATACGGTTGTTCCGTTGTATGTTTTCGAAAGGTTATTTACTTGTATCATTTTTGAAAAAGTTTATTCGGTTATTTGTTGATTTCGTTAATCGCTGGATTATCCTTTTTGTTTGTAAGCCGCAATGGTTGCGTATTTCTCTGACTTATAGATTTTTTCAATCAAGGAAAATGCTTTCTCTTTGAAGGCAAATCCTATCACTCCTACCCCTGCTACTAGCGCTAAGCCTATGTTTGGGTTTCCAAATTTTGAACCCAACCAATACAGTAAAACCGGCAATCCTAATTGCGGAAGTGAAATCAGCATGGTTTTTACATTGAATGCTTTTTTGTCTCCAAAAGCACCTTTTCCGGAACTTAAATCAATTGGCGTTTTAGTGTACGCGCCACCCAGTAAAACCAAATGAGAATTGACTCCAATATTATAAATCGCACCCACAACAATGGTTAAATACACCTGAACTCCAAAATAAAGATAGAACGACGCAATAACCGTAGTAACAACTGTAGCAATCACCATAAGCCACCATTTAGAACTCAAATAGCCTTTGTACGGAATGTTTTGCGTCATCATTAACGGGTAATACGCACTATCCCAACTCGGTACAAACTGTCCAAAAGTGATAAGGAATCCACCGGAAACGAAAATCCCGGCAAAAATGTGCATTGTAGGATTGTTGTATACTGCAATTGCATTAGTAAAAAAAAGAAAGCCATAAAAAAGGAACATCACGCTCAAGCCCACAGTAGTTTTTGACCTTTTGTTTCTTTTAATTAATTTGATGTCGTTTTTCAAGAAGGTTCCGATGGTTCCAAATTGGTTCAGCCAAGTCAGCTCTTCTGTTTTCGCAACATCGTGTTTGTTAGACAATCCTGCATCGAGGTATAAATTCTTTTTGAAATATTGAAAAGTAACATAATATATGGCAATTAAACCAAAAAAAGGAATAGCAAATGCCCAATACGTGTTGAAAATAGCATTGAAAAATGGCGCTGTAATTTCCGTAATATTAAAGAGTCCATAGTAGTGTAATCCTCCCAAAACGGCAGCTATTGCTAAGAAAATGGCAAATAAATTATCCTTATTACTCAGTAATATATTCAAAAAATTATTGATGTACAGCAGCGAAAAAATGGCAGTGTACCATAGCACTACAGAAAGCACATCATAGCCTTCGATGATTAAAACCACGCAAAACGGAATTAGGAAAAAGGCGTGCACCAAATTGAAGAAGGACAAAACCGTTTTTCCTAATGAGAAATGTACAATTGTCGATTTTTTGATTGGGAAAACCAGCATCGGGCGAATGTTTAAAACTGGGATTTTTTGCAATAGCAATCGGATGATTAAATCCATCAAAACATAATAAATCATGAACTTATTTACCGTTGCAACTGGATCCATGTTCTCTTTCTTGAGGATGTAAAAAACACCAATTCCCAAGGCTAAGAAAATTAGAATAAAATAAACGGCGACAAAACCCATCAGGATTTTTAAAGCTAGATTGGTCGCGAACGAAGCCGATCTAATAAATGCTTTCCATTCGAGATAAAGAAATTTTTGAATCATGGTTTTGGTTATTTTAGTTATTTAGTATGTAGTTAAATTAGAGAAATGTTACATATTTTCTAATTTATATTCGGGATAAGTTGCTACTAAATAGGTTTCTGATTTAGAACTAATTATTTTAAAGATGTTCTTCAATAGCATTTGTCAAATGATCGACTAACTCCGTTTGCAAATCGTAATATTATTCATAATGCTTGCCAGTGAAAATATAAAGTTGGTCTATTCGTTCGGTGGTTAGTTTCATTTTATAACTTTAAGAAAGTTGGTGTTGTTTTTAGCTTTTGGAAATAAAAAATACGTCAATCAAAAATGCCTCTTTTTGTCATGCTGAGGAACGAAGCATCTCTACGCTATTATTCAAACAACGGTTTCAGGAAATTCAAGGTAGGATTAATTGTTTTTATTAGTGTGATTTTCTTGTCTTTTTTCCATCCTTTAATTTCTTTTTCTTTAGCAATTGCGATTTGTATCTATGTAAATTTTTCGAAATACAATAAGTAATGAACGTTATATTTAGCTGTAAACGAATTCGGATTTAAGGATCCTATGTGTTGCTGCAGTCGAATTTTTAAATTATTTGTAACTCCGGTGTACAAAACGGTCTTGGCTTTGTTGGTTAAGATGTACACGTAATAGGTATGATACCCTTCTTGATATTCAATAATATATTTTATTTTTAAAATGAAATTCAAGCTTGTTGAGATGCTTCGTTCCTCAGCATGACAAATTAGCGGGTTGGTTCTTGAAATTCTATCCTATTTTTTTCCTTTAAAGTTGTTTTCCTAGTTTGTAGAGATGCTTCGTTCCTCAGCATGACAAACTAGTGTTTTCGTAATCTGAGTTCTGTAATTAGTTTCATCTTCAAAAAATTAAAATTCTAAATTCGGTTTAGGACTCACTAAACTCTGCATATTTCTGATAAAATCTTCTAGTTCTGAAAGTCGGTTCACGGTTTCTTTAGTCCCTTTTTCAGTGAGTTTATAATACTTACGCAGGCGGTTATCCACTTTTTCAATTTCTACGTCTAGCAAGCCTTCGGCTTCCAATTTGTGCAAGGCCGGATACAAAGCGCCTTCGGTGATAGTGAGTTCGCCTTGGATAATTCCTTTTATTTTTTGAGTGATTTCATAGCCATACATCTTGCCATTTTCTTCCAGCAATTTCATGATAATCGTATTCAAACTTCCTTTGTATAATT
Organism: Flavobacterium sp.; assembly: GCA_017995345.1. Lineage (GTDB taxonomy): Bacteria > Bacteroidota > Bacteroidia > Flavobacteriales > Flavobacteriaceae > Flavobacterium. Next base: position 19,536 of record JAGOJA010000010.1, on the reverse strand, counting down.
GTGAATTTTTCATTTTCATTTTGAAAATAAATATACATAAAAAACGTATGCATAACTTAATTAGGTATGTAAGTTCTAAACTAAACAAATTATTTCACTAAAAAATCAACCACAACTTACACGAATTAACACAAATTCTAATCTTTCCTTATTTCACTAAATTATCAAGACTAAAATTGGTGTGATTTGATTTTAAAACAAATCAATTCATAGCTATTCGTATAATTCTTGGCAAAAAACAACTACTACTTTTCCGCTATTATAAATTTTCAAATATTTTGTTTTCTAGAAACCTAATGTCTTTCCTATATTTGTAAAAAAAAACAATCACATGTCATCCTTTCTAAAACTAATCATAAAAGAAGTAAAACGCGAAACCAAAGACGCTGTTTCAATACTTTTTAACGTTCCTGAGGAATTAAAAGCAGATTATACTTTTGTTGCCGGACAATACATCAACCTAAAATTAACTCTGGACGGTACAGAAATTCGTCGCGCCTATTCTATTTGCTCATCACCCGAAAGCGGAGAACTTCGTATTGCGGTTAAAGCAGTCAAAGACGGCGCTTTTTCTCAATTTGCGAACACTAAACTCAAAGCTGGAGATGCAATTGAGGTAGGAAAACCAGAAGGGAAATTTACTTTTGAACCGCAAGCAGACCGACAAAAAAATTACGCTGCTTTTGCAGCTGGAAGCGGAATTACACCAATTATGTCAATACTAAAATCAGTGTTAAAAAACGAGCCTAAGAGTTCTTTTGTATTGGTTTATGGTAATAAAACGCCCGAAGAAACAATCTTTCATCAGGAATTGCATGACTTACAATTGCAATATGTGGGTCGTCTTTTTGTGCATTATGTTTTCAGTCAAGCCAAAGTAGAAAATGCTTTGTTTGGACGGATTGAAAAATCATCGGTGAATTTTGTTTTGAACAACAAACACAAAGAGCTAGCATTTGATAAGTACTATCTGTGCGGCCCAGAAGAAATGATTACTATCGTTTCTGGAGTTTTGAAGGAACACAACGTCAAGGAAACTGCAATAAAATTTGAATTATTCACAACTTCTTGCAAAGAAAATAAAATAGAACAATCATTAGAAGGTCATACAACAATCACCATTATGGTGGATGATGAAGAAACGACTTTCGAAATGTCACAAAAACAAACGGTTCTTGATGCCGCTCTAAAAAAAGGAATTGACGCGCCTTATTCTTGCCAAGGTGGAATATGTAGCAGTTGTCTTGCTCGTGTTACATCCGGCACTGCCGAAATGACTAAAAACTCTATACTTACTGATAAAGAGATAGCAAGTGGATTAATTCTTACTTGTCAAGCGCATCCTACCTCAGAGCGTATTTATATTGATTATGATGATGTATAAAAAATAATTTGATGCTGAAAACTT
>JAGOJA010000010.1:0-18028 GCA_017995345.1 Flavobacterium sp. | reverse complement strand
TGGTTTAAAAGAACATTTTTTACTTTTAAAACTATTGTCTGTGGCAAAATCGTTCGCATCGCATCCTCATAACCCTCTACTTTTTTATTTCCATACACTGAAGTGGGTAATTTTGGAAACTGATTGCTGTCTGAAACCAAAGCATTCTCTAAAGGTTGGTTAAAGGGTGAAAATCCGGCATACGGATGCGTGGCACCCCAAAGCGTAATCACTTTTACACCTAACATAGCAGCAATATGCGCATTTCCAGAATCCATGCTAAGCATTACATCAAGATTGCTGATGAGTTGTAATTCCTGTTGGAATTTGATTTTCCCCGCCATGTTAATGACGTTTTTTTTATTCGAAGAAAGCGAATCCAAGATCTCGACTTCCTTTTTTCCGCCACCAAAAAGCAAAATGGTATTGGTGGAATCTAAAGCTAATTTGTCAATCACTTCCTGCATCAAATCCAGCGGATAGACTTTAGAATCGTATTGTGCAAATGGAGCAATCCCGATTAATTTTTGATGGTTTTCTCCTATTATTGACAAAATTTCGGGACCTAAAACTGCTTTTTCAGGAAATGTTGGATTCGATAAATCAACACTAAAACCGAGTTGTTCGAATACTTTTACGTGTCTTTCAAACATCGTTGGCAGTTGCTCGAATACTTTATTTTCGGGTTGGGTTAATGCTTTTTTCTCTGCTCTTCCTTTATCCACCGAAGCTGTTTTTTTTCCGCTTAAAGCAAAAAGATTTCGGACAATTTTAGAACGCAAAACGTTATGTAAATCGGCAAAAACATCAATATCAAAGCGTTTTAAATCTTGAAACAAACGCAACAATCCTAGAAACCCTTTGTGTCTCTCTTTTTCGTCAAAAGCAAAAAAAGTGATGTTGGGAATTCCATCAAAAAAAGACTTGAAAAAAGGTCGGGAAATGACCGTAATGATAACATCAGGATATTGTTTTACAAAAGCGCGTAAAACAGGAACCGTCATGGCGACATCTCCCATTGCGGAAAGTCTCATGACGGCTATATGTTTGTTTGTATTTGACAATTAATAATGTATAAAAACCATTAAGATTTTCGGATTCATTAAGTTTGACTTAATTTTCTTGCTCTCTAAATGGTTTAAGATATTACTTCTTGTTTTGGTACAAAACAGGATTCAAATCATCATCATTGTACATTTTCATTTGTTTGTACACTTTCATAAATTTATCTCCCTTTTCGATGTCTGTTAATAAATCATCGATAGCCAAAGACAAATCTGTTCTTTGTTCCAATAAAACATTCAATTTTACCTGACATTTATCCCTATGATCTTGGGAAGCTTCGGCACGAGTAGCTTCTTCATTCATGTGATAAATTTTTAATGCCAAAATTGACAATCGGTCAAAAGCCCAAGCAGGACTTTCTGAGTTAATTTTTGCATTGTCTTTCACTTTTACATGACTATATTTCTGAAGAAAATAACTGTCAATATATTCCACCATATCGGTGCGTTCTTGATTAGAAGCATCAATTCTTCTTTTCAAGGTCAAAGCAGCAACAGGATCAATGTTTGGATCACGAATAATATCCTCAAAATGCCATTGAACGGTGTCAATCCAGTTCTTGTGATACAATAAATGTTCAAATTTATCTTTTGGAAAAGGATTACTAATTGGTTGGTCTACATTATCAAACTGATGATAATCTTTGATACTTTGTTCGAATACGGAGTACGCTAATTTTGAAAACATATCTTTATATATTAAAAAACAAAGATACTTTTTATACTTTTACATCGTATAAAAAAAACTATAAGTTTAATTATTAAAATAAAATCATGCAAATTCATTATTTATCAGAAGAAAACAGTGTACTAAACCATTTTTTAGGACAAATACGAAATGTAAATGTTCACAATGACAGCATGCGTTTCCGAAGAAATATTGAACGTATTGGCGAAATAATGGCGTATGAATTAAGTAAAAAATTACATTATGCAGCCATAGCAATTCAGACGCCATTAGGTATCAAAGCAACTACTGAGATTAAGGATCAATTGGTTTTATGTTCCATCTTGCGAGCTGGATTTCCCTTACATATGGGTTTTTTAAATTATTTTGACAATGCCGAAAATGGTTTTATATCTGCGTTAAGACATCATCCCAATAATGATGACTACTTTGAAATATTAGTGCAATACCAAGCCATTGCAGACATTAACAACAAAAATCTAGTGTTAGTTGACCCAATGCTTGCAACCGGTCAGTCCATTGTTGCGGTCTTCAATAAATTAATGGAAAGAGGTACGCCAAAAGAAATTCACATTGCCGTTGTGATTGCTGCACCAGAAGGTATCGCACATCTGGAAGAACATTTACCAGATAATTGTCATCTTTGGGTGGCTACTTTGGACGAAAAACTCAATGAGCACAGTTACATCGTTCCTGGTTTAGGAGATGCAGGAGATTTAGCCTACGGTCCAAAATTATAATTGAGAGAAAAAAGCAAAAAGACTACAAGCTATCAGCACATACATAACTATTTCCTGAGTTAATTTTTCTTGAGGAATTTCAATATGCGCAGTAGCCATTACTGCTAATGGCGCAAAAGTAAACAAGAGTAATTCATTGCTTTTATTAGAGGAAACTAAGAAAATTAATGCTCCAATAAAGAAAGAGATAATGATTTTGTTGAAGGAAGTATGCAACAATTGTGGTCTGTTTGACAGTGAGTTAAACATAGAAACTAGGAAAAACAACGCAATTGTGGCATAGATTGACAAAGCACCGTTTTGATAACTATTCGTGAAATAGTCGATTTCAAAATTAATTTGTACACTTTTAATGATGTATTCAATGACATCCAAATCAAAAACTGTTGCGTAAATCAAAAACAGAATTCCAACAATAAAAAGTGCAATAAAAGGCAATATCCAGTTTCTATAATCTCTGGAAACATGCGTAATTATAGAAATAAAGACCAATAATATAAAGATAATACTCCAAAAATGAAATAGAGTAGCCAGAAAAATCCATAACGAGGCATCAAATATTTTTTCTTTGGAAGCTTTCAGGGATTGCAATGAAATCAATCGGCGCAGCGCTAATAAAATAAAAAAATTAGAAATAATTAAATTTATATTATCAAATACAGAAGAAAAAAAAAGTAAAAATAAAAAGTAGAAAAAAATAGTATAACTACTGTCTTTACTTAATGCATTCCTACGAGCAATGAAGTCTATCAAGAGAACTGATGCCAACAAAATTATAAATGTTGCTCCTTTTTTTAAAATTAAAAAGCCAGAACTTAACCAAGATAAATCTTGAATTTGATGCATTGAAAAGAAAACTAGCATTAAAATAACGACCAATGCAAAATTTAATGGTGTAGATTTTTTAAAAACACTTGTTATCATAAGGATATTTTATACTTTTGTGATTGTAAATATAATACTTGTTTAAAAAGGAAACCCTTCAAGTTCAAAAAAGATTCTCTTTTTTAAGATACCAAGTTCCTTAAAAACTATTAATACAATTAATTTTATACATTATGAAAGCATTTTTCGAAGGAATAGAATACTTATTTGTTGACGTTTTATTTGCTCCTCTAGACTTTTTAAGCTCTTTAGAGTTAAAGTCTTGGTTTGCAGCAAATACAATCAACTGGATTTTTATGATTATTTGTGCTAGTGCAATGGTGTATTGGGTCAAACAATTGAAACTACACCAAGACAATAACGAAGATAACCAAGACACAACTGCACATTCTTTTCTAAAAAAATAAAAAAGATTTAGGAAACTATTTTAAGTCGTTTCCTATATCTTTTCTAAAATACATCTTATCAAAATTTAGTTTAGCTATGTTTTGGTAGGATTTTTTTATAGCCTCTTGAAAATCATTTCCGTAAGAAGTTACTGTTAAAACCCTTCCGCCATTAGAAACAACATTTCCGTTATCTAGTTTTGTTCCTGCATGAAAAACTATAGAATCTTCGATAGTTTCTAATCCTGATATTATTTTACCTTTTTCAAAATCCTCTGGATATCCACCTGAAACTAACATAATAGTAGTAGCACTTCTTTCATCAATTTCTAAAGTTATTTCATCCAGCTTTTCATTGGCTACAGCCAAAAACAACTCGACTAAATCCGTTTTCAATCTCGGGATAACCACTTCGGTTTCCGGATCGCCCATTCTCACGTTGTATTCAATTACGATAGGTTCATTATTGACATTGATTAGTCCAATGAAAACAAATCCTTTGTATGAAATTCCGTCTTTCTGGAAACCATCAATCGTAGGTTTTACAATGCGGGTTTCGATTTTTTCCATCAAAACAGCATCAACATAAGGAACCGGAGAAACTGCTCCCATTCCACCTGTATTTAATCCTGTATCGCCTTCGCCAATGCGTTTGTAATCTTTAGCAGTGGGCAAAATTTTATAATTTTTTCCGTCTGTTAAAACAAAACAACTTAATTCTATTCCGTCTAAGAATTCCTCGATAACCACTTTTGCACTTGCAGCACCAAATTTTTGATGTACGAGCATATTTCTCAATTCGTCTTTGGCTTCAGCCAAATCTTGAATAATCAAAACTCCTTTTCCAGCTGCAAGTCCATCTGCTTTTAAAACGAACGGAGGTTGCAATGTTTCTAGAAATTCACATCCTTTTTCAACTGTTTCAGCAGTAAAACTATCGTAAGCTGCCGTTGGAATATTATGTTTGATTAGAAATTCTTTAGCAAATTCTTTACTTCCTTCCAGTTGCGCACCTAATTTAGATGGTCCAATTACTGGTATATGCTTTAAGTCACAATCATTTAAGAAGAAATCATAAATTCCTTTTACTAATGGATCTTCTGGTCCTACCACAACCATGGCTACATTTTCTTGAAGCACAAATGTTTTTATAGCTTCAAAATCAGTTGGACTCATAGCAACATTAGTAGCTATTGTTGCAGTACCAGCATTTCCTGGCGCTACAAAAAGTGTGTCGCAAAGCGGACTTTGAATCATTTTCCATGCAAAAGCATGTTCTCTTCCGCCAGAACCCAGTAGTAAAATATTCATGTTGTAGATAGTTAGTTGTAAACCGCAAAAATAATTGCTTTTGAACTTAAAAAATAATTAATTCCTAAAAACTTGTTGGTAATTGTCCAATAGTTGTTGGTAAATATTATTTTTGATGAAATAACAGCCTACAATGTTTCCACTCTTCGACTTATCGCTACAACTAAATGGTTTTCCAATGAAAGAAGCCAAAGCCGAATTGCGAAAAATAGTCAATTTGTCCAATGAAGATCATAAAATTTTCATTGAAACTAAAAAACAAGAGATTGTAAAGTTCCATTTAGAAAATAATTCTTTTTATCAACAATTAGTTGGTTCGAAAACGTATGGAGAATGGAATTATTTACCAATTTTAAATAAAACAAATTTGCAAAGTCCGTTGTTAGAAAGACTTTCAAAAGGCTATTCTCAAAAAGATATTTTTCTAAACAAAACATCCGGTTCTAGTGGAACTCCCTTTATTTTTGCCAAAGACAACTATTGTCATGCGTTGACTTGGGCTTCCATTATCTATCGTTTTGGTTGGTACGGAATCGATTTTAATAATTCTTATCAAGCACGTTTTTATGGCATTCCAATGGATTTTATTGGAAACAAAAAAGAACGATTTAAGGATTTTCTGAGCCATCGGTTTCGATTTCCCATTTTTGATTTATCGGATGAAGTTTTAGAAGGATTTCTAAATCATTTCCGAATCAAAAAATTTGATTACATCAATGGGTATACGAGTTCGATTGTTTTATTTGCCAAATTTTTACAAAATAAAAACATAGTATTAACCACCATTTGTCCTACTTTGAAAGTGTGTATGGTCACCTCAGAAATGCTTTTTGAAGAGGATAAAATCCTATTACAAAAACAATTGGGCGTTCCAATAATTAATGAATATGGTGCATCAGAACTAGATTTAATTGCGTTTGAAAATCCGCAAAATGAATGGCAAGTAAATTCAGAAACATTGTTTGTCGAAATTTTAGATGAAAATAATCAAGCGGTTCCTAACGGTACTGAAGGCCGAATCGTGATTACTTCATTATGTAATAAAGCGCATCCATTTATTAGATATGACATTGGCGATATTGGAATTTTAGACGAAAAAAGTACCTTACAAAAACCTATTCTGAAGAAATTAATTGGTCGAACTAATGATATAGCGGTCTTACCCAGCGGAAAAAAATCACCCGGACTTACTTTTTATTACATCACAAAAACAATTATTGAAGATGATGGAAATGTGAAAGAATTTGTAATCAAACAAACCAAAATAGATACTTTTGAAGTCGAATATGTGAGTGAAACCGAATTAAATTTGGTACAAATTCAAAAAATTGAAAAAGCAATTGAAATATATCTAGAACCTAATTTGAATTTTACTTTTATTCAAAAAAACACTTTAGAACGAAGTGCTCGAGGAAAATTGAAGCAATTTGTTACATTTATAAAATAACACTATGAAAATCACAATAGTTGCAGGCGCAAGACCCAATTTTATAAAAATAGCTCCTATCATAAAAGCGATAGAGAAAAAACAAATAGAAGGTGCTAAAATCTCCTTTCGATTGGTGCATACGGGACAGCATTATGACAGAAACCTCAGCGATACCTTTTTTCAAGAATTAAATATTCCTAAACCCAATGCAAATCTAGAGGTAAAAAGCGGCTCACAATCCATGCAAACTGCTACAATAATGGTTGCTTTTGAACAAGAATTACTTCAAAATCCATGCGATTTAGTGTTGGTGGTTGGTGACGTAAACTCAACTATGGCTTGTGCAATTGTTGCTAAAAAATTAAACATTAAAGTAACTCATGTAGAAGCTGGAATTCGCTCAGGTGATATGACAATGCCGGAGGAAATCAATCGAATTGTTACGGATAGTATAACCGATTATTTTTTCACCACTTCTATTTGGGCAGGAGAAAATCTCTTGAAATATGGAGCAGATGCAACTAATATCCATTTTGTTGGAAATGTAATGATAGACACTTTGTATCAAAACTTAGATCGAATTTCAGCACCACTTTTTTGGAACGAATTCAATTTAGAACCCAAAAATTACATCATTTTGACTTTACATCGCCCATCAAATGTTGATGAGGAGCAATCATTGATTCAACTTTTGCAAGGAATTGATACCATGGTTGGGGACAAAAAAGTGATTTTCCCAATTCATCCAAGAACAAAAGCGATTTTAGGCGAAACTAAGTTGGACTTAAAAAACATCGTCTTTGTTGAACCACAAGGCTATTTAAATTTTATGTTTTTAATTAAAAACAGTTTTGCCGTCATTACAGATTCTGGCGGAATTTCGGAAGAAACCACGGTTTTAGGAATTCCCTGTTTCACCATGCGAAATAACACCGAAAGACCCGAAACGCAAACCGTCGGCACGAATACTTTAGTTGGAACATCGATTGCGAATCTAAATAAAATGTTTGGAGATCTTCTTCAAAATGGTACTCGAAAAGCGGGGATTCCTGCCCTTTGGGACGGTAAAGCATCTGAAAGAATAATTACTATTTTACTTTCAAAAAAATAATGGGCGACATCCTTATCATATCGAATTATTATCCGCCAGAGAAAGGCGCAGCTGCCAACCGCATTGAGCAATTGGCTTTAAAATTAAATCAAAATAAGTATAAAGTTACCGTGCTTTGTCCTTTAGGGAATTATCCCAAAGGCGAATTGTTTCCAGAATACAAGGGTAAATTTTCGGTTACTGAAAATCTACAAAATATTCTTGTTAAACGCATGTGGATTTATCCCAGCAACAGTAAAAATATAATCAAAAGACTGCTGTCTGTTTTATCCTTTTCATCGGGCTTATTTTTTTACCTACTGTTTCAAAAAACACCTCAAAAAGTTGTGGTACAATCACCGCCTTTACTACTTTCTTTTATTTCAGTTTTTATTCTTTCGCTGAAGCGCAAAAAAATCATACTCAATGTTTCTGATTTGTGGCCATTGGCGGCTATTGAATTGAATGTTTTAAAAGCAAATTCATTTTCACACCGTGTTTCATTGTTTTTAGAACGTTTTATCTACAAAAAAGCCAGTTTGGTCTTGGGTCAATCAAACGAAATCATCACTCACATCCACTCTATCTATCCTGAAAAAAAGTGTTTCTTATATCGCAATTTCCCAGAACATCAAAGCGTTGAAATGGATTTAGAAACCCAAAAAAGCGAATCCATTAAAATTTTTTATGCTGGTCTTTTTGGTGTGGCACAAGGGGTTTTAGAATTGTGCGAAAAAATTGATTTAAAAGGACTAAATATCGAGTTGCATCTGTTTGGTGATGGCGCCGAAAAAACAGCGATTGAAGCGTTTATTTCATCCAATACAGACCGAAAAATTTTCTTTCATGGAATGTTAGAACGCAATGTATTACACGAAAAATTAAAATCATTTGATATTGCCATTGTTCCTTTGAAAACTAGAATTTATGGCTCCGTTCCTTCAAAAATTTTTGAATATAGCGCATTGGGATTTCCTATTTTATATTTTGGCGGTGGCGAAGGTGAAAATATAGTGAACGAAAATAAGTTAGGATGGGTTTGTCCTGTTGAAAACTATAACGATTTGAATGAAAAATTAGTTGAACTTTCTAACGTTACCAAAACCGAAATTCATAGTATAAAACAGGCTATTTTTAAAAAATCACATGAGGTTTTTAAGCTCGAAAAGCAGATGAATGATTTGTTGGATAAAAGTGTTTTCTAATATGCTTTTTTATCGCCTCTCAAAGTATTGAAAACTGTAATAAAAATAATTTTTATATCTAACAAAACCGACCAGTTTTCTATATAAAAAATATCGTATTTTACTCTATTAATAATATCCTCATCTGTTTCTACTTCGCCTCTATACCCTTTAGTTTGCGCTAGTCCAGTAATGCCCGGTTTTACAAAATGGCGCACCATAAATTTATCAACTTTTGCCGCATAGATATTAGCAACACTAACCATGTGAGGTCTAGGTCCCACAATAGACATTTCGCCAAAAAAAACATTAAAAAATTGTGGCAATTCGTCCATACTCGTTTTACGGATAAACTTACCTACTTTAGTTATTCTCAAATCATTTTTGGAAGCCAACTCAACATCCGAATTATCATTTAATTCCATAGACCGAAATTTGTAGCAATTGAATTTTTTATACTTCAATCCGTTCCTTTTTTGTATAAAAAAAACGGGACCTTTTGAATCTAATTTTATAATAACTGCCATTATTGGCAGGAGCCAAGACAATAAACCAATGATTATCACTAACGAAAAAGTAAGGTCAAAAATACGCTTGATGACTTTATTAAAGCTTTCTTCTTGCAAAATATTTCGTAAAGAAATAATGGGAATATAATCGTAAAACTCAAACTTCATGTTAGTCGAAAGTAACTGTTTTTCGTCAGGAATAAACTTGAGTGTTTTTAAATTATTATCAGCAAAATCAATAATTTCAGCCATTTGATTATCTGATACATCAGCCACAGAACAATAAATTTCATCTATTTTATTTGTAGAAACATAGCTTAAACATGCTCGTATTTTATCTCTCTTATTTTCATGTAAGGAAAATATTTGAGCTAAATTATAGCCATAATCTGGATTGTCTGTAAAAAATTGTTTTAAAGGTTCAATACTAGCATCATTCCCCAATAAAACTACGGTTCTAGAATTTCCTCCGTACAAAACACGGAATCGTCTTAGAAAATAATATATAAAAATTTTAATCGTTAGAACAAGAGTCCATGAAACGAAAACAAATAAAACTACCTTTTTTTGATTCGCAAATTCAGAAAAATACAACTCTAAAGCCAAACAAAATAAACCAAATAAAACAGCTTGTTTGACAGCTTTGTTTAGAATTGCAATAACTTTTGTGTAGCGATATACTTCATAAAAACCTAAATGTATAGCAATTGCAAACCATGCAAAACTGATGAAAAGAGCGTATAAAATAGTGTTATGAAATGGCATCATGTAAAAAGCCAATACATTAATGATTATGAAATCTATCAAGTACGAAAAAGGGCGAATGTAGCCTGAATATCTGCCTGTTTTTGTTGTCACTAATTGATATACTTAGAAAAATCTTTGTGCTCTTCTTTAGAAAGTTCTTCTTTAGATAATGATTTGAAATAATTATAGGTGATTTTCATGCCTTCTGCCCGACCTACTTTAGCTTCCCAACCTAATAATTCCCTAGCTTTAGTAATATCAGGCTGACGTTGCAAAGGATCGTTTATAGGCAATGGCTGATATACAACTTTTTGGTTGGTTCCCGTCAATTTAATAATCTCTTCGGCAAAATCCTTAATTGTAATTTCGTCTGGATTCCCAATATTTACAGGATAAACGTAGTCAGAATGTAACAATCTAAAAATTCCTTCAACTTGATCATCTACATAACAAAAAGAGCGTGTTTGCATTCCGTCTCCAAAAATCGTTAAATCTTCGCCGCGAATTGCTTGTCCGATAAATGCCGGAATAACACGGCCGTCATTGAGTCGCATTCTTGGACCGTAGGTGTTAAAAATTCTAACAATTCGAGTCTCTACTCCATGAAAAGTATGATACGCCATTGTAATAGATTCCTGAAAGCGCTTAGCTTCATCGTAAACACCTCTTGGCCCTATGGTATTTACATTACCATAATATTCTTCGGTTTGAGGATGAACCAATGGATCTCCGTACACTTCAGAAGTTGATGCAATAAGAATTCTGGCATTTTTTACTCGTGCCAATCCTAAAAGATTATGTGTTCCTAAAGAACCCACTTTTAGGGTTTGAATAGGAATTTTTAGATAATCTATTGGACTTGCAGGCGAAGCAAAATGCAGAATATAATCTAAATTTCCAGGTACATGAACAAACTTTGTAATATCATGGTGATAAAATTCAAATTGTTCGAGTTTAAAAAGATGTTCAATATTTTTTAAATCTCCAGTAATGAGATTGTCCATAGCAATAACAAAATAACCCTCTTTAATGAAACGGTCACAAAGATGTGAGCCCAAAAATCCTGCGGCTCCAGTAATAAGTATTCTTTTCATATTATTTGTAATTGCGAGGAGTTGCGAAACAAGAAGCAAATCAATCTACTCTTTTTACTAATTTATTTTACATTAAAAATTTGTTCTAATATTTTAATGGTGATCAAATACGTAGGTTTTACACCAGTAGTTCCTAGTCCGCCTGAAGCTAGTGTGCTTCCAGTTTCCAGAGGATTATCAGAGGCGTAATACGCATATCTAACCTTTATATTATGAGGAACACTCTTTCTGATTTTTGAAGCGGATTGAATGGCTTTTTGATAATAAGAACCTTCCATTTCTAATCCAATGATTCCCCAAGTCGATTCATGAAAAAATTTCAATAAATCTCTATTTTGTAATGAAGTTCCCAATACAGTAACCATTGGTCCTGCAAAAACGGCAATGTCATTTCCTTCAAACATTTCAGCTGTTAATTCATTTTCAAAATAATAATTATCCGCGGTTCCTTCGTTAATGTGAGCGTTTGGAATCATAATATCTCCTTTTCTGCCCTCTAAAATTCCTGCTTTTCCCATGATAGAAACGGATATCACATTCAAAAGTATGTCTTTTTTATACGGTTTCAACAACTCATCAATAGTTTCATATGCTTGTTCTCCAAATGCGTAATCCATAACAATCAGTACCGGTTTTTTGTCTCCAGTATTTGCCTTAGGAAACGACGTTTTTGCCCAATCAATTTTGGCTGTGTCAAAAATCTGAACGTCAATATTTGTTCCTGATGTATCTGGCAATGAAAGCATACCACATTTCAAAGCGACTGCTAAAACTTGGTTTCGAACTTCGTCAGCACCGGACTTACTCAATTCCTCATAAATAAATAAATCGGATTTGTCTTTGAACTTGGCTTTCAAAACTTCCGTGGCAAAAATAGAGTTCATGACAGAGTGCATATTGGCACTAATCACGTGAATTGGACGGTCTAAAAGTTGGTTTTCTTCTAAAACCTTCTTAATGTTTGTAGCCCAAATTTCGCCGTGAATATGATGTCCCAATCGCTCTCTTAAAATAGGACTAAACGTTATGGTTCTCTTATTATCGTCAACAATTTCTTCTATGGCGAGTTTTCCCAACCAAAATATAACATGCAAAAAACGATCAGGTGCGGCTGCTGAACCAAAATCATCATAAATATCCAATACTTCCTCAAAGGTTCTACCAAGAATATTTGCAGCATGCGAAATGGCTTTCTCTTTTTCTACTAAAGTCAGTTTTTTCTTTTGAGAAACGGCTTGTTCTAGTTTGAACCAATCGCGGGAAACTTCACCAGCATCATCCAGTAAAACTCGGTTTCTAATTTTATGTGATTCAATGAAAATAAAAGTCAAATGCGTCAGAATATCATAAATATCGGAACGTCCGCGCGTAATTTCCACATTCATTTGTTCCTCATCGATTCGGTAACAATTACGGCGTCTTTTTGGAGGTACAATGGCTTGAAAATGCGATTTAGAATACCCTTCATCCGACGTTAAATTGATAAATCGACATTCTTCAATTCCTATCGGAAGTCGTTCAATTACATATAAAAGTCCTTTCAATTCTACTTTTTCTTCGGCAATATTTCCATAAATCTCTGGTCGTAATGCTAATAATGCTTCTCTCAAGGTATCTCCTGAAATCCCCATGGGTTTGTAAAAACCTCTGTTAAAAAGGTGACGCATGGTAATGTACATTTTTTCTATTGCCGCCGATGATTCTTGCGCTCTAGAGCGTGATATATTTTTAGTTCCTTTCATTTTCTACTTTTTCTCTAACCTTCAAAGGTAAGACAATTATTCATTTTTTAACAAAACCACTATTTTTCTGTCGTTGGAAAGCCTCGGAATTTTATTTTGACCGCCCAGTTTACCTATCGATTTCATATAGTCTTGAAAACCATTTTTAGCCACTTTGGTAACTACTACTTTTCGCAATACTTTACCCACAATCAAATCATCGTAATACATGTTTTGTTTTCGCATAGCAGTGTCTAACGCTTCCGCAAAAGATACGCTGTCTTCAGGTTCATTTTCAAATTCAATAAACCATTCGTGATACGGCAATCCTTCTGCGGGAGTGATTTGTGGTGCCACCGTAAATTCATTGATTCGGATATTTGTTCCAATAATTGCTTCCTGCAACGCACTTTCTACTTCTTTCCCAATTACATGTTCGCCAAAAGCCGAAATATAGTGTTTGATTCTTCCCGAGACAATGATTCGGTACGGTTTTAAACTAGTAAACTGAACCGTATCGCCAATATTATAACCCCAAAGTCCCGCATTGGTAGAAATAATTAAAACATAATTTACACCTAGTTCTACTTCGCCAATCGTATATCGCTTTGGATTTTCAATGTAAAATTCGTCACTTTTTATAAATTCATAAAAAATTCCGGAGTTCAAAAGTAACAACATTCCCTTTTCTTTTTGCGAATCCTGGTAGGCAAAAAATCCTTCGGAAGCTGGGAATAACTCAATACTATCTACTTTTCGTCCAATAAGATTCTCAAATTTGGCGCGATACGGTTCGTAATTGACGCCACCATAAATAAACAAATTGAAGTTTTTGAAGATTTCTCCCACGGGTTTCCCTCCTTTTTGATGCAGTTTTTCAAAATACATTTGAACCCAAGAAGGAATCCCAGAAATGACCGTCATGTTTTCGTTGAATGTCTCCCCGACAATCGCATTTACTTTGGTTTCCCAATCTTCGATACAATTGGTTTCCCACGATGGCATTCTGTTTTTTTGAAGGTATTTGGGAACAAAATGAGCTACAATTCCAGACAAACGACCTAATTTAATACCATTTTTTTCTTCTAAAATGGGACTTCCTTGCAAGAAAATCATTTTACCATCAACAAAATCAGCTTTTCCGGTTTCATGAATATAATGCAAAATTGCATTTCGAGCTGCCTCAATATGATACGGCATGGATTCCTTAGTAAGCGGAATATATTTAGCCCCAGAAGTCGTTCCGGAAGTCTTGGCAAAATAGAGTGGTTTCCCTTTCCAAAGGATATTTTCTTGGCCTTTTACCACCTTGTCAACATATGGTTTCAATCCTTCATAATCTCGAACGGGAACATGTTTTGCAAAATCCTTTTCGTTTTTTATTTGGTCAAAATGATGGTCAATTCCAAATTGCGTTTGTTTTGCTTCTTTGATTAATTTTTGTAAAACCTGATTTTGAGTTTCAATAGGGTTATTGGCCCAAAGTTGTGTTCTCTTGTATATTTTTTGAGCAAATAATTTTGCTGCAATCGATTTTATTGACATTATTTAGAGTTGTTATTTTATCTTATTTCTTTCTCTTTGGAGCAACGAGGCCAGGCTTTTTTTCTTCTTTCGCCACTTGCTCTCTGAGTTCTAATTCTTCTTTTGAGGTAGATAAATCAGCTTTAGAAGGTGCTTCATCTATTTCTGAAAAAATAGAGTCCTTACTGAATTTTGCGTATTCTAAATCTCCTGTCAATACTTTTTGAATCGACTGTATATACGCTTCATTTTGCTTTAAGGCTCGGGACAAAGAATCTGATTTTAAAGCCAGTTCCATCGCATCTTTCTTTAATTTCGAAGAAGAATAGCCTGGTATAAATTCTCGCAAAGGAGTAAAAGCAATGATAAACGTGGTAACCGTTATAATAATTATGGCTCCTAAAGTTGCTACCACAAAGACATTCATTAAAGTAAGTTTCAATGAAAATGTTTCTTCAAATGTGTCTTCGTTTAGTATAATTAAACGTCGTTTATTGAATAAATTTTCTTTGATTTTGCGCCGTTTCAACTTCTTTTTAGACATACATATATATTATTGAACAAATATAACAATTATTGTCGTTGCTTGTATTCCCTTGTTTTTTATCATCTATTATCAACCCAAACAAATTTTTAGTAAATTTTTAACGCTTTTGAAACTAAATAAATGGATCAAAATGATTTTCCGATAACTAATTCTATTTACCTTTGCCCATAGGTTTATTACAAATTTGCTTCGGCAATAAATTATCGTATTATGAGTAGTATAGGTGTTACAGAAATCCTCGTTATATTAGCGATTGTTTTATTACTTTTTGGTGGTAAAAAAATCCCGGAACTTATGAAAGGCTTAGGAAGCGGAATCAAAGAATTCAAAAACGCTGCCAAAGACGGAGAACCAGCTGATAAAAAAGAAGAAACTAAAGAGTAATCTCTTTTATACAATTAAAATACCATCGACAACTGGATTCGTTTTCTATCCTCATCCACCTCGGTAACTTTGACTTGAACGTGTTGGTGTAATTTAACCACTTCATTTACATCGCTCACAAAACCCGCTTTCAATTTGGAAATGTGAACCAAACCACTTTCTTTGATACCGATATCCACAAAACAACCAAAGTTGGTAATGTTATTGACAATTCCAGGCAAAACCATTCCTGTTTTTACGTCTTTTATCGTTTTTACATTCGGGTCAAATTCAAATACTTTAGCTGATTTTCTAGGATCTAAACCTGGTTTTTCAAGCTCTTTTACAATGTCTTTCAAACCTAATAAACCAATCTCGGGCGTAATGTAATTTTCTAGTTTTATTAAGGCTGTTTTTTCTTTGTTGGCAATCAAATCATGAACCGTTAATTTCAAATCTTTGGCCATTTTCTCTACAATTCCATAAGCTTCAGGATGAACTGCCGAATTGTCTAATGGATTTTTTGCATTCGAAATTCGGATAAACGCAGCTCCTTGTTGAAAGGCTTTTTCACCTAAGCGTGGTACTTTTTTCAATTGTTTTCTATCTTGAAAAGGCCCGTTTTCAGAACGGTATTGTACAATATTTTCGGCCAGCTTCTCTCCTATTCCACTCACATAACTCAACAAATGCTTGCTTGCTGTATTGATATTTATCCCAACTGAGTTCACGCAACGAATCACCGTATTGTCCAACTCTTCTTTTAATTTATTTTGATCAACATCATGCTGATATTGGCCTACGCCAATGGCTTTTGGGTCTATTTTTACCAATTCGGCCAAAGGATCACTCAATCGCCTCCCGATAGAAACCGAGCCGCGAACCGTGACATCATAATTAGGAAACTCGTCTCTGGCGATTTTAGATGCTGAATATACTGAGGCTCCCGCTTCGGAAACGATGAAAACTTGAACCGGCTTATCAAAAGCAATTTTCTTGATAAAGAACTCGGTTTCCCGTGATGCTGTTCCGTTTCCTATAGAAATAGCGTCAATTTTATAGGAATTCACCATGGAACGAATTTTTTTCATCGCCATTGCTTCCTCTTTTTGCGGAGCGTGTGGATAGATGGTTTCATTGTATAACAAATCCCCCTTTTCGTCTAGACAAACAATTTTACAACCACTTCTAAAACCAGGATCAATGGCTAGAATTCGTTTTTCACCTAATGGCGGAGCTAATAATAACTGTCCTAAATTATTTGCAAAAACCTGAATCGAATTGGCATCCGCTTTGGCTTTGGCTTCTTGTAAAGCTTCGTTTGAAATTGCAGGATTTAGCAAACGTTTGTAGCTGTCCTCGATTGCTAATTGTAGGTGTGGCGTGGTTTTATTTTGTCCTTTTAAAACTAATGCATCAATACTATCATAGGCCTCATCTAGATCAACTTCTACTTTACACTTTATAAAACCTTCGTTTTCTGCCCGAAGCATTGCCATTAATCGATGTGAAGGCGCTTTGGTTAAGGGTTCTGACCAATCGAAATATTGATTGAATTTTTGCGCTGCTTCGTCGTCTTTCTTCGTTCTTACAACTTTGGTAGTAATGGTAGCTTTGCGTTCGTATAATCTTCGGAGTTGCTTTCGAACATAAATATTCTCATTTATCCATTCAGCAATAATATCTCTAGCTCCTTGTAACGCAGCTTCTTCATTGATGACATTTTCATTCAAATACTGTGAAGAAATGAAATCAACATCGTCATTATTTTGCGCCATGATGATCTTGGCCAACGGTTCCAATCCATTTTCACGAGCAACATCGGCTTTGGTTTTTTTCTTTTTTTTATAAGGTAGGTAAAAATCTTCTAGTTCCTGTAAATCAAAGCTTTTATTAATTCTAGCAAATAAATCATCATTCATGGCACCTTGCTCTATGATTGATTTTAAAATTGCTTCTTTGCGTTTTACTAGGACTTCATATTCTTTTTGAAGTTTGGCTATATTTTCTATTTGTACCTCATCAAGATTTCCTGTAGTGTCTTTTCGATACCGAGAAATAAACGGAATAGTGCAATCTTCTTGTAAAAGTGCGACGGTTTTTTGAATGTTAATCGCTGCTGTTGCAACTGATTTAGATATGAATTGTATGTTAGTCATTTTTCTTTTTTTCGAACAGCTAAAATAATATCTTTGAAACTTAAATTGAGTTAAATGACTATTTTATTCTACTGTTTTTTGATTATAAATGGTTTTGCCTTTGTATTAACTGGTTATGATAAAAGACTGGCTGTAAAAAACAAAAGACGAATCTCAGAGAAAACACTTTTAAGCTTTGTAGGGTTCGGAGGAATTATAGGTGCTGGGATTGCAATGCTTATATTTAGACATAAAACCGCTAAAAGATCTTATTTATTAAAGTTTTTTGGAATCCTACTAATTCAGGTTTTGTGCCTTTTTCTTTTTATAAATTCCAAAGCATAAAAAAAGCCGAATTTAAAAATGCGGCTTGATTAAAATTATAAAGCTGCGAAGCAGCACAATTTTTTTTAAAACTTCTTATCTTAACAAGAAATTTTATCTACTCTATTTTGGTGTCTTCCACCTTCAAAATCTGTATTTAAAAAAGCTTCAACCATATCTACCGCTTGCGGAATCGAAGTGAAACGAGCGGGAATACTGATAATGTTCGCGTCATTATGCTGACGTGCCAAAACTGCAATTTCTTTCATCCAGCACAAAGCTGCGCGCACTTTTGAATGTTTATT
>JAGOJA010000067.1 GCA_017995345.1 Flavobacterium sp. | reverse complement strand
ACTATTTATAGCTAACTGTTTCATCAAAATTGCAAAATCAATCCTATTGGTATTTGTAATGAACTGCTATTTTATCTATCATAAAAAAAACTTCTCAGCGATGAGAAGTTTTTTTTATGATAGATAACAATCTAATTATTTAGCAATATTCACTGCCCTTGTTTCACGAATTACTGTTACTTTAACTTGTCCAGGATAGGTCATCTCTGTTTGTATTTTTTGGGAGATATCAAAAGATAGGTTAGCTGCATTTTCATCAGAAACTTTTTCGCTTTCCACAATTACACGAAGCTCTCTACCGGCTTGAATGGCATAAGCATTTTTCACACCGCTAAACCCGTATGCTACTTCTTCAAGATCTTTTAGACGTTGTATGTAAGAATCCAAAACTTGTCTTCTAGCTCCTGGTCTAGCTCCTGATATTGCATCACAAACCTGAATAATTGGCGATAATAATGATTTCATTTCAATCTCGTCGTGGTGTGCTCCAATGGCGTTACAAACCTCTTCTTTTTCACCGTATTTTTCTGCCCATTGCATTCCTAATAATGCGTGTGGTAAATCACTTTCAGCATCTGGAACTTTACCAATATCGTGTAATAGACCAGCTCTTTTAGCCAGTTTTACGTTTAGTCCCAATTCAGCAGCCATGATTCCACAAAGTTTAGAAACTTCACGCGAGTGTTGCAACAAATTTTGTCCGTAAGAAGAACGGTATTTCATACGTCCTACTACTTTAATCAATTCAGGGTGTATGCCGTGAATTCCTAAGTCAATAACAGTACGTTTACCAACTTCTATAATTTCATCGTCAATTTGTTTCGCTGTTTTTGCAACTACTTCTTCAATGCGTGCTGGGTGAATTCTTCCGTCAGTTACTAATTTGTGCAATGACAAACGAGCAATTTCTCTACGTACAGGGTCAAAACAAGAAAGGATGATGGCTTCGGGTGTATCGTCTACTATGATTTCTACTCCAGTGGCAGCTTCTAGTGCGCGGATATTTCGCCCTTCGCGACCAATGATTCGCCCTTTTACATCATCAGATTCAATGTTGAAAACCGAAACGCAGTTTTCTACCGCTTCTTCTGTACCTACTCTTTGGATGGTATTGATGATAATTTTTTTAGCTTCCTGTTGTGCCGTCAATTTTGCCTCTTCAATAGTATCTTGAATATGCGACATTGCTTTGCTTTTTGCTTCAGCTTTTAGTCCTTCTACCAATTGATCTTTGGCTTCTTCAGCTGATAAACCAGAGATAACTTCCAGTTGTTGCAATTGACTTTTATGTAATTTGTCAACTTCAGCTTGTCTTTTGTCTAAAATTTCAATTTTATTGCTGTATTCTAAAGTTTTAGCTTCAAAATCATCATTTACTTTTTTAGCTTTTGATAATTCATTAGAAATTTGAGATTCTTTATCGCGAACTCTTTTTTCTATTTCAGCTACTTTTTTTTCTCGGGATAAAATAACTTGTTCGTGCTCTGATTTTAATTCGATAAATTTTTCTTTCGCTTGAAGAATTTTATCTTTCTTTATGTTCTCGGCTTCCAGATTGGCATCTTTCAAAATGGATGCGGCCTCTTTTTTTGAGTTTTTAAGAAAGTTTGAAATATTGCTTTTCTCTATTAGTTTGGCTATACCAAAACCCCCTACAATGCCTATAATTCCTGAAATAATAATCGTTAATATGTTGTCCATGTTTGTTAAAATTTATATATAAAAAAAGCCTACATCAGAGTGATTGAATAAACTCGGAAAGACAAGTTTTGAGCTAACTCACTGTTCAAGTTTCCTCGCCGAAGCGTGGCATGCTTTAGTAGTGATGATTTGCTCATTCTAAATTGTTAGTGTTGAGTTTACCAAATAAGAACTAATGTAGGCAGTATCTTAGTTTTTGTAAAGAACGTTTATTTGTCGAGATATTGATCTAAAATCGCATTGATTTTTTTAATTCTTTCAATGGTTGCTTCTCCATCTATAGTATTATCAATTTGTTTTTGTTCCGTTTGCGAAGCAAATTGTAAGGCACACATTGCCAAAACATCTTGTTTGTCACGAACCGCATAATTTTCTTCAAATTGCTTTATCATCTTATCAATTTTTTTAGAAGCGCTTCTAAGGCCTTCTTCCTGAGATAGATCAACCGTTAATGGGTAGACTCTGTCTGCTATTGATATTTTAATTTTAAGCTTTTCGTCCATATCTTTTATTAATCTGATAGTTGTGCTATACAGTAATCAATTTCGCGAATTAATGAATTTATTTTAAGCTTCGTATCTCTTTTATTATCGTCACTGCCTAATAATGAATTGGCTATTTTGAGTGTTTCATACTGCGTTTTTAGCGCCTCAATCTCTCGTGATTGAGTTTGTATTAGGGATGCAGTTTCTGTTAATTCGTTTTTCAAATCTTGATTGTTTTTCTCTAGACTTTTCATTTTAACAAAAAGTTTTTCGACTTTATTTTCAAGAGTATCAATAATTGCTGCAATTGCACTCATTATATATTATATTCATTACATAATCATACAAAGTTAGTATTCCTTTTTAATTTTACAATATTTTATTTTATTTTTTGCATTAAATAAATTAAATGGCAATTGCACAAATGGTTATGGATTGATTTTTCAGTGTTGTTTTAAATACTTTTTTTTACCTTAGCAAAAATGTAAATTATGAAGTTTTCTGTGTTTTTTCTATTTTTATGTTCTGCTGTTTTTGCACAAGTGGAGTATCCAAAAGATTATTTTAGATCTCCCTTAGATATTCCGATGCAGTTATCGGGGAATTTTGGTGAGTTGAGACCCAATCATTTTCATGCTGGTTTTGATTTAAGAACGCAACAAAAAGAAGGGTTAAAAGTATATGCAGTGGCCGATGGGTATGTGTCAAGAATAAAAATATCTACTTTTGGTAACGGAAAAGCAATTTACATCAACCATCCTAATGGGTTTACATCCGTTTACGGGCATTTAAAAACGGCTAATGGTGAGATAGAAAATTACATCAAGAAAACGCATTACAAAGAACAGTCTTTTGAAATCGAAATGTTTTTTAAGCCTGACGAATTGATAGTGAAAAAGGGAGAAATTATTGCCTTTTCTGGAAATACAGGAGCGTCAGAAGGACCACATTTGCATTTTGAATTTCGCGATTCAAAAACAGAGTTTATAATCAATCCGATGCTTTTTGGATACGATAAATTTACAAAAGACACTAAAAAACCTATTGTTTCAGGAGTTTATGTGTATCCTTTAGATTCGAAAACTACAGTCAATCATTCGAAACGGCCTTTGTTATTGAATGTTTCGTTGCAAAAAGACGGAACGTACTTGTCAGATAATGTAGTTGCAAATGGTACAATTGGATTTGGTATTTCTGCTTATGACAGCGATGATGTTTCGTTTAATAATAATGGAGTGTATAAAGTGCAATCTTTTTATAATGGAAAACCAAATTTTGGTTATGAATTCAATACCTTTTCATTTGACGAAATGCGCTACATTAATGCACTGATAGATTATTCGCGCTATAAGAAAATGCAACAAAGGGTTCAGAAACTATTTATGAAAAATCCGTATAATTTGAGTATTATTCAAACCGATGAAAGTAAAGGTGTTTTACAAGTATCGCCAAATTTAGCTTCGCTGTATCGCATTGAAGTCTCGGATTTCTTTGGAAATAAAAAAACAATTAGTATTCCTGTTAAATATGACTTATTGTCTACAACAATCAGCTCCGAGCCAGTGCAGTCGAATTATTTTGTCAGAGCCAATAAAGACAGTAATTTTGCTTTAGCAAACATGTCGGTTTTTTTTCCTGCCGGCACTTTTTATGAAGATTTTGATTTGAATTTTGATGTAAAAAATGATACACTGTTTTTGCACGAAGATACCGTTCCCGCTCATACTAATTTTACGATTTCAATTGAAGACACAAAATCTACTGAAGAGCAAAGAGAAAAAATGTTCATTGGCAGGATCGATGGAAAAAAGGTAAATTATAATCCAACCTATAGAAAAGAAAACGTATTCCATACAAAGGTTAAGGTTTTAGGTAAATATGCTTTGGTTACTGATACAGTAGCGCCAAAAATAAGTATAGCAGTTCCTGTAGAAGGGAAATGGATTAGTGAGCAAAAAACAATTCAGCTTTCTATATACGATGACGGGTCCGGAATAAAATCATATAATGGCTATTTAAACGGAAAATGGGTGTTGTTTGAATATGATAACAAAACTAGGAAATTAACTCATTATTTTAGTGATGGAATTGTTGCTGAAGGTGCCAATGATTTAAAAGTTGTTGTGATTGATAATGTAGGAAATTCAAGTACCTTTGAAACTCGTTTTTTTAGAAGCCAAATAAAATAAAAACCAAATCATTTGAACACTAATAAATTCATTTTTGTTTTCTTTTTTCTGTTCGTAAGCCTAAATGTAGTGGCGCAAACGGCCAGAATAAAAGGAGTTGTTTTAGACAAAAACAATCAACCGGTAGAAAACGTAAATGTTTCTTATTCGAGTGCTGGTACTCGTAGCAATCAAAATGGATTTTATGATTTAAAAGTTCCAGCAAATCAAAAAATAACGCTTGTTTTTACTCATGTCTCTTTAAAAAAAATAACAGTAGTTTTTACTTTGGATTCCAATGAACAAAAAGAGTTTAATCCAGTGATGAGTGATCTGGAAGAACAAATGGGTGAAGTGATTGTGACCGTGAATAACCGAAAACAGCTTCAGGGTGTTACTACAATTGAACCTGAAATGATTCGAAAAATTCCAGGAGCAAATGCCGGAATCGAAACTGTTTTGAAAACTTTACCGGGAGTAAATTCTAATAATGAATTGAGCACGCAATATGCCGTGCGAGGAGGGAATTATGACGAGAATTTAGTGTATGTGAATGAAATTGAAGTCTATCGTCCGTTCTTGATTCGGTCTGGACAACAAGAAGGATTGAGTTTTATCAACACTGATTTGGTGCAAAACGTTGATTTCTCAGCAGGCGGTTTTCAAGCGAAGTTTGGAGACAAATTATCTTCGGTTTTAGATATTATCTATAGAAAACCAGTTAAATTTGGTGCAAGCCTTGAAGCGAGTTTTCTTGGCGGCAGCCTTTCTGTTGACGCGGTGTCCAAAAATAAAAAATGGTCTGTAGTTACGGGAGTTCGATACCGCAACAATAGTCTTTTAGTTAAAAGTCAGGATACTCAAACGAATTTTACGCCTTCATTTGCGGATATTCAAACCAATATTAATTATCAAGCTTCGGCAAAATGGCAATGGAGTTTTCTAGGTAATATTTCTCAAAACAAATACCAATATCAGCCATTAACGAGGCACACTAATTTTGGAACCATAGACAATCCCATGACACTTTCTGTTTTTTATGAAGGCCAAGAAAAGGATAAATATGACACTTATTTTGGGGCTTTGAAAACAACGTTCCATGTTTTGAATCATTTCACTTTGAAATTTATTGGATCAATTTTTCATACTTTAGAACAAGAATATTTTGATATTTTTGCCCAATACCGTTTAGGCGAAGTGGATTCTAGTATTGGATCAGAAGCTTTTGGCGAAGTCGCTTATACAAGAGGAATTGGTTCCCAGCTCAATCATGCTAGAAATGATTTGGATGCGTTAATTGTAAATACGGAGATAAAAGGATTTCACGATTGGAAAGAAAACCAATTTGAATGGGGAGTAAAATACACACGCGAATCCATTCGGGATCGAATAATAGAATGGGAAGTAATTGATTCAGCTGGTTTTTCATTGAATCCGCCCATAATTGATTTGCCTAAAAATGACCAAGTGTATTCGCCTTACACCGGGCCGCTTGTTCCGTATCAAAATATCCGAGCGACTAATTTTAACTCCATCAATAGATTTTCGGGATATGGGCAATGGAGTTTGAAATCGAATATTGGCAGGAGTGAAGTTTGGTACAATGCCGGCGTACGCATGCACAATTGGGAAGTTATAGGCAACAATATAACAGGAAGATCCCAAATTACTTTTAGCCCCAGAGCTCAATTTGCCATAAAACCAGAGTGGGAACAAGAGATGGTTTTTAGACTCTCAGGAGGAGTATACCATCAGCCACCATTTTATAGGGAATTGAGAGCTGCAGACGGAATGGTGCAACCTAATACTAAAGCGCAACAATCGGTGCATTTTGTTTTTGGGAATGAGTATAGTTTCAAAATGTGGGATCGTCCTTTCAAGTTGGTTTCCGAGTTGTATTATAAATCACTAACAAATGTAAATACGTATACGATTGACAATGTGCGGATTCGTTACGCAGCCAATAATAATGCAACAGCCTATGCGCAAGGATTAGATGTACGCTTGAATGGAGAATTTGTTCCTGGGACAGAATCATGGTTAAGTTTTGGGTACTTAAAAACGGAAGAAAATAGCAATGATAATGGATTCATTGCCCGACCTACGGATCAAAGATTGAAATTCGGCCTTTTGTTTCAGGATTATATGCCAAATATTCCGAGTGTGAAATTATATTTGAATCTGGTATACAATACTGGATTGCCGGGCGGTTCGCCATCCTATGCTAATCCTTACTTGTACCAAAACAGATTGAATGATTACCGCCGTGTAGATGTGGGTTTCTCTAAAGTTTTTGTCGATAATACTTCAGAATTAAAGAACTCAGGTTGGTTTAAAAACTTTAAGGAATTAGCGATAGGTTTGGAAATTTTTAATCTTTTTAACAATCAAAATGCCATTACGAATACTTGGGTTCGAGATGTATATTCAAAAAACCAATATGCAATTCCTAATTACATGACCACTAGGGTTTTTAATGTAAAATTGACAGCTAAGTTATGAAAGGAATAGTGTAAAATGAACTACTACAAATTTTCAAAGCCATTTAATTTTACAAATCGATTACCGAATTCCATTACCATTTTTTAAAAATGATTACATTTGAATTTTAAAGCATAGGATTATGAAGAAACTACATATCACACTAATAGGAATAGCAATTTTGTTTTTGACTAGTTGCAAGGAGGAAGTTGAAAAACCAAAAGTAACTTACGATGGTGCAAGTAAAACGAAAGTACTAATCAAAGTTGATTCTAGCCAAATACAAATTGCCGATTTGCCAATTCAAATGGAAGGAACGGATTATTTGATTCATCCCATTGCGGATTTAAGCATTCGTGAGAAAGGAATAAAATCGAGGTATGGTTCTTCTAGTGTCAATGATTTGAGTTTTACAATATCAAACTATGGCGAATTTGAAATCACCGGTTTTTTACAAAATTTGAAGTTTCAAAAAATTGATTCGGATTCTATCAAAAAACTGACAGACAAACCTGTTTTGATTCAAACCGCCACGTATTTGAAGTCGGTTGCGGATAAAACCAACAACCAAATTATGGTGTACACGATGGTGGATATGGATACAAACAAGGATGGAAAGGTAGATACAAGCGATATTAAAGCATTATATTTAAGTGAAATTAGCGGTGAAAAATTTACTAAAATATCCTATGATTTTCAGGAATTAATTGATTGGAAATTGATAGGGTCAAAGAATCGTTTGTACTACAGAACCATTGAGGATACGAACAAAAACGGTGAATTTGACAAAAAAGATGTAATAAATTACTATTATATCGATTTGTCAAAAAAGGAATGGAAAATAATTGCTTATGAGCCTGTTTAGAAAGTAACTCTAAATCAAAATGTCACTTTCTAGGTCTGATTTTTCTATTTTGAAATCAAAACCAAGTTGTTTTACTAATTGAATGACCAAGTTTTTATACCAATTTTCGGATTTGGGATGAATGTATATTTTCCCAATTAATCGATTGATCTCGACATTGATTTTCAATCCTTCATTAATTTTGATATTGCTGTCGCCAATGTCTGTAATTAGGCGTACTTCGCCTTCATATTGAAAACTTTTTCGCTTGAATAAGAAAGGGAAAAACATATCGTCAAACGGAATGTGTTCTTTTTTGTAATCGATATAATTTACTTCCCCAATGTATTGCTTAAAATTAGTTTCTAGAACAAGCGATTCCTGTAAACGCCCAATTGTGGACTGAATTGCCAAACCTTCACTGTTTTGTGTGAAAATCTGCCACATGGCAAATGATTCATATTCGTTGATATGCCAGCTGCTAATCGCTACTTTTTCTCGATGTGTTTTGTAATAATTTAAAAAGTCAGGGTTGTCAATAGAAAGCTTTTTTATTTCCTCAAAAGTAGGTTCGCTAAAAGTACCTTCATATTGATCTTCGAATTTATCCGATCTTGACATGAATAATTTTTCAGACATCAATAAATCCAAAAACTTAGACAAGTCCAGATACTTCCAAATAATAGTATTTGGATCCTTAGGAAGTTTTATGTTTGGATTATTGATATACATTTTTTTGGATTTTAAAAAATTAAAAATCAAATTATTCAATGATTTTCATTTTAATAAATTGTAAATTAGGATTCAAAAGATTGTAAAGTAACTAATTTGTTATAAACACCATTTAATGCAATAAGTTCATCGTGGCTACCTTGTTCTGCTATTTTTCCTTTTTTCATCACCACAATTACATCTGCTTTTTGAATCGTAGAAAGGCGGTGAGCTATAACGATCGAAGTTCTGTTTTGCATCATGTTTTCAAGCGCAACTTGTACAAACTTTTCACTTTCAGTATCTAATGCTGATGTTGCTTCGTCCAGAATCATAATTGGAGGGTTTTTCAAAACGGCTCTGGCAATCGATAAACGTTGTTTTTGTCCACCAGAAAGTTTGTTTCCGCTGTCGCCAATATTAGTGTTAATTCCTAGAGGCAAGTCTTTTACAAATTCATACGCATTGGCAATTTTCAACGCTTCGATTATTTCTTCGTCAGTAGCGTTTGTTTTTCCAAGAGAAACATTTGCTTTTATAGTATCATTAAATAAAATACTGTCCTGTGTAACCAATCCCATTAATCCTCGAAGTGATTGTAGGTTTAAGTCTTGTATATTGGTTCCATCAATACTGATCGTTCCTTCATTTACATCATAAAAACGCGTCAATAAATTGGCAATGGTACTTTTTCCACTACCGGATTGTCCTACAAGAGCGACTGTTTGACCTTTTTTAACTTCAAGTGAAAAGTCTTTGAGTACTGCTTCATCTTCGTATTTGAAATTAACATTTTTGATTGTTATATCAGATTCAAAAACATTTTTTTGAATGGCATTTTCTTTAGAAGTAATTTCATTTTCAACTTCCAACACTTCAAAAACTCGTTCCGCAGCTGCTAATCCATTTTTTACAGAATAAGAAGCTTTAGATATGGCTTTTGCTGGAGTAAGAATATTAAAAGCAAGTGTGAGGTAGACAATAAAAGCGGATCCGTCTAATGTTTTTTCTATTAAAACTAAATTTCCACCATAAAAAAGCAGAACAGCTATAGTAGTGACCCCTAAAAATTCGCTTAACGGTGTTGCTAAATTATTTCTACTTCCTATACTGTTTGTCAAATTCAATAAGCGTGTAACCGAATCACTGAATCTACTTTTAAAATTTGGTTCAGCATTGTAGCTTTTGATTACTTTCAATCCGCCTAAAGTTTCATCTACAATAGAGATTAATTGTCCACTTTCTTTTTGAGCTTCTAATGATTGTGCTCTCAAGTTCTTGGCTAATTTTGAAATAATCCAACCTGAAATTGGCATAAAAATTAAAACAAATAAGGTCAGTTTTGTGCTAATTATAAACATTGTTGCTAAGGCAAAAATTATAGTAAGTGGTTCTTTAACCACAAGCTCCAAAATAGAAAAAAAAGAGTTTTGTACTTCATTTACATCACCAAGCATACGAGCCATTATATCTCCTTTTCTTTTCTCAGAGTAATACGATATTGGTAACTCTATAATTTTGTTATACATTGATTTTCTCAAATCTTTTAACACTCCATTCTTGAGATGCATAATGTGATGCGATGCAAGATAGTTGAATAAATTTTTGAGTAAAAAAGTGGTAATTACCATTAAAACTACAAACAACAAGGCAATTTGTATGCTGTTGCCTTGAGTTAATGTAGAAATTTGATAGTACATGTAATCGGTTCCATATTGTTTAATGTCTCCTATCCCAGTGTATTCAGGTTTTGTAAGTACAGCTTTAGTTTTTCCAAACAGTACTTCAAGCACAGGGAGGAGCGTTAGCATAGAGATTGTGCTAAATAAAGCGTACAGAATATTATAAATCACATTCCAAACAATATGAGATTTATAGGATTTTGTATAAGGTAGTAACTTTAATAAACTTTTATCCATTAGTTCAATTGCATTGCAATAATAATATTTTTTATTTTTTGGTCTAAAACCTTTTCTACTTCTTTAAAATCTTCTACTGAATACAATTCAGCATTTACACTGATGTAGAATTTTATTTTTGGTTCCGTTCCGCTTGGTCTGGCACAAATTTTTGAACCGTCTTCGGTGTAGTAAATCAATACGTTCGATTTTGGAATATCCATTTTAGATTCCTCATCAGTAAGTAAATTTTTCGCTATTGACGATTGGTAATCCTCCATCATAATAACTCTTTGACCGTTGATTTCCTTCAATGGATTTTCCCTCAAATCGATCATCATCTGATTGATTTCTTGTAAACCGTCCATTCCTTTTTTAGTCAGCGACACTAAGTATTCTTTATAGAATCCATTATCAACGTATAAATTAAGTAATTCTTTGTAAACGGTACTTCCTTTTGCTTTGGCTTGAGCCGCCATTTCGCATATTAGTAAGGTAGCAGCAACAGCATCCTTGTCGCGTACTGCATCACCTACCATATATCCAAAACTTTCTTCGCCACCGCCAATGAATTCAAGCTCGGGAAAGTCTTTTATCATTTTTGCAATCCACTTAAAGCCAGTCAATCCTATTTTGCATTCTACACCATAATTAGTGGCTAATTCCATCATCATAGGAGTAGAGACTATTGTAGAGCCCACGAATTGTTTGCCATTTATTTTCCCTGCTTGTTTCCATTGTTCTAATAAAAAAGCGGTCATTAACAACATCGATTGGTTTCCGTTCAATAAAGTCATTTGCCCTTCGTTATTTCGTACCGCAACACCTAAACGGTCACAATCAGGATCTGTCCCAATAACAATATCAGCATTGGTTTTATCAGCTAACGCCAATGCCATCGTCAATGCTTCAGGTTCTTCAGGATTTGGAGATTTTACCGTTGGGAAATCACCATTTGGTTCTGCTTGTTCTGGAACAATGTGCACATTCGTATAACCCGCTTGCGATAGCGTATCAGGAACTAATTTTATTGATGTTCCATGCAAAGAGGTGAAAACAATATTTAGATTTTCTTTGGCTGCAGCCGAAGTATTAAAACTAGCATTTTCGATAG
Organism: Flavobacterium sp.; assembly: GCA_017995345.1. Lineage (GTDB taxonomy): Bacteria > Bacteroidota > Bacteroidia > Flavobacteriales > Flavobacteriaceae > Flavobacterium. The sequence continues at coordinate 4,343 of JAGOJA010000067.1, read as the reverse complement.
TCGACTTGATAAAGGCCTCATCTAATTCCGTGTCGATATAGTGAATTAGTTCCTCATTAGCAGTGAAATTGATTTGGTTGTAATTCAAATTCTCAATCCTGTTTATAATACCCTCATCTTCTGGTGGAACAATTTGTCCGCCATCTTCCCAATACACTTTATAACCGTTGTATTCTGGTGGATTATGAGAGGCAGTAAGAACAATCCCGCACTGACAGCCTAAATATTTCACCGCAAAAGACAATTCTGGAGTGGGTCTCATATCCGAAAACAAATATACTTCAACTCCATTAGCAGAGAAAACATCTGCAACTAGTTTGGCCAAAGTGTCGCTATTATGACGGCAATCATAAGCAATAACTGCTTTCAAAGGCTGATTAGGAAATGCAGTACGCATGTAATCTGAAAGTCCTTGCGTGCTTTTTCCAAGCGTATATTTATTGATGCGGTTGTTTCCTACGCCCATAATACCGCGCATTCCACCAGTTCCAAATTCAAGATTTTTATAAAAACTCTCTTCAAGTTCTTTCGGTGATGTAGTCATCAACTCTATAATTGCTTCCTGAGTTGCTTTGTCAAATGTTGGGGTAAGCCATTCGTTTACCGCATCCAAAATGTTTTGTTTGATGTCCATTTGTGTTTGTTTTTACTTATTAATTTTTTCTTTAATCTAAGTAATGTTGCTTTTGTTTTTTAGAAGCCACTTCCTGCTATCCGCTGTATCTTTTTCCTTTTTTAAAGAAAAAAAGAAAAAGGAGGCCGCTACAAATAAAACTCACTGAACTCCTATCAAAATAAAAGTTATGTGAAGTAATCTGGGCTAGTTAGTGTTTAAGCGAGAACTACTATCTTCGCATTTATTTTTGGTTAAAATTACAGAAAATTAACCTCCCTCGACACTTTGTAACGCTCTTCATTATTTTTTGTTCGCAAAATTATTTCGCCAAGAAACCCAGCCAAAAACAATTGTGTTCCCAAAACCATTGTAGTAAGTGCAATATAAAACCAAGGATTGGTTGTTATCAAGCTATAACGCATGTTATTATACATGTGGTAAAGTTTTGAAACACCAATAAATCCAGCAAGCATAAAACCAATAATGAACATTAAAGAACCTATCGCACCAAATAAATGCATTGGTCGCTTCCCAAATCGGGAAAGAAACCAAATGGTAATTAAATCTAAGAAACCGTTAATGAAACGTTCCATCCCAAATTTAGTTTCACCATATTTTCTGGCTTGATGTTGCACCACTTTTTCACCAATTTTTCCAAAACCGGCATTTTTTGCCAAAACTGGAATATATCGATGCATTTCGCCTGACACTTCAATGTTTTTTACAACAACATTTTTGTACGCTTTCAATCCACAATTGAAATCATTCAATTCTACTCCTGATGTTTTTCTGGCAGCCCAATTGAATAATTTAGACGGCAAGTTTTTAGCCACTACAGAGTCATAGCGTTTCTTTTTCCATCCGGAAACTAAATCATATTTGCCATTGGTAATCATGTCGTACAATCCTGGAATTTCCTCGGGGCTATCTTGTAAATCGGCATCCATGGTTATAATCACATCACCTTCCGCTTTTGCAAAACCAGCATGCAACGCTTGCGATTTTCCAAAGTTTTTCATGAAACGAACTCCTTTTACATGAGGGTTTTCTAGTGCGAATCCCTCGATAATAGACCATGAATTATCGCTACTTCCATCATCTAGGAAAATGATTTCGTAACTGTAATTATGAGCTTTCATCACTTTAATAATCCAAGTGTATAATTCCTGGAGTGATTCCTCTTCATTAAGAAGTGGTATGAGTATAGATAAATTCATTAATTTTTATTCTTGTGTAGATTTGCTTTTAAAGAATGCTGCCAAAATTAATCCAAAAATGGAACTAAAAACAATACTAAAAACAGATCCTTTTAGTAATTCTAATGTAGAATACGGATTGTTTTCTTTTAATTTTGCTATAGCTTCGTTAATGGCTGATGCTGGTGTGCCAAATTTCTGCATCATATTGACAGTATATTTAATCATTAATTCACTTAAAGTATCTTTAGCTGAAGGATCAATAAAATTGAATAAAAGAACATTAAACAGAGTGGAAATTAAAATACCTATTAATGTAGCAATGAAGTAAGTCGTGAAAGCATCTTTGAAAGGGAAAATATTGTTGAGTTCTTTTTTGGTTTTCGAAAGCAAAATAATTCCCAATGTAAGGTAAGTCAAAATACTTAAAACTCCAATCCACCAAGAAGTAAACAAATTTAAATCAATAGCATATATTGTTGATGTAATTAATGCAGAAACAATTCCGATTATTACTCCAAAGGTTATTCCATTCTTTTTAATAGTTTCATTGATCATTGTCTCTGTTTTAGAATTAATCCACAAATATAACAATTCCCAATATATTCGTAGCTAAAAATCGATTTTTACGATTATATAAAAAAAGTGATACAAAGATTTGTTTATTGGAAAATAATTGTAAATTTGCAAACTCAAAATAATAGTGTAAAACAAAAAGTTATAAGGAGTTTATACCTTTTCTGTCAGAAGAAAAGCTTCAAGACAAATTATAATTAACAAATAAAAAAAGATTAGCAAGATGAAAAAAGGAATTCACCCAGAAAATTACAGATTAGTTGCGTTTAAAGACATGTCAAATGACGAAGTTTTTATCACTAAATCTACTGCAGATACTAAAGAAACAATTACAGTTGATGGAGTTGAATATCCAGTTGTGAAAATGGAGATCTCTAGAACTTCTCACCCTTTTTACACAGGTAAATCTAAACTTATTGATACTGCAGGACGTATTGATAAATTCAAAACTAAATACGCGAAACACGCTAAATAATAAAAGTTTGTTTTTAAAGATAGCAAAGCCTTCCTTTTTGGAAGGCTTTTTTTATTTAATTTATTTGAAAACTTTGTAACTTTGACAACAATACTATAAAAATGGTAGATTATTGCCTTTAAATTTCGATTAAATTGATAACCAAATCAACAAATAAACAATTTTTATGAATTACATACTTTTTGACGGCCCATCTCGGAACGCTTTATTGCCCTTTACTTTTACACGTCCTGTTGCGGATATTCTTATTGGAATCATGACGATTCGTCAAAAATGGGAAATGCGTCTGGGTTCTACTACAACAACATTGACAGAGGAATATTTGTCAGAGAAATATCCAATGGTGGAGCTAGAAGAAAATGTAATGATAAATGCTTCCTTTCTTGCTAATGATGCATTGGCCGAGTTAGTTAGTAATCTAGGACACAATCAGGCTATTTTCAAAGGCGATGAAGTCATTGCTTTTTACACGAGTGAAGAGCAGGAGGAAGTTGATTTTGATGCCTATGAAATTATTGAATACAATGGTGATTGCATAACAATTGAACATACGTGGGATATTTTTTCTAAAAATGATGCTGCAATTCGAGAAGATTTTGAATACTTAACCGAGGATAGAAAATCACAACCAATCCCAAAAAGTGTCAATGTTATTGCTCCCGAATATATTTTTATTGAGGAAGGGGCAAAATTAGAATTTGTCACTCTAAATGCTTCCACTGGGCCTATATATATTGGTAGGGATGCTGAAATTATGGAAGGTTCTACAATTCGAGGCCCTTTTGCCTTGTGTGATGATGCGTCAGTAAAGATGGGTTCTAAGGTTTATGGCGCAACTACAATAGGTCCGTATTCTAGAATAGGTGGTGAAGTAAAAAACACGGTTCTTTTTGCTCATTCGAATAAAGGGCATGAAGGATATCTTGGCGATTCGGTTATTGGAGAGTGGTGTAATATGGGTGCCGATACCAACAATTCAAATTTAAAAAACAACTACGAAGAAGTAAAATTGTGGAGTTATGAAACTGAGGGATTTACCAAAACTGGACTTCAGTTTTGTGGATTAATGATGGGAGATCATAGTAAATGTGGAATTAATACAATGTTTAATACAGGGACAGTAGTAGGAGTTAGTGCTAATATTTTTGGAGCTGGATTCCCGCGTAATTTTATACCAAGTTTTTCTTGGGGTGGTGCTTCAGGGTTTAGTACTTATATTACAAAAAAAGCTTTTGAAACGGCAAGATTAGTAATGAGTCGTAGGGGACTTGAATTTGATGAAAGAGAAGCTGCTATTCTAGAGCATGTTTTTGAAGAAAGTAAAAAGTGGCGAAAAGAGTAGTTTTCTTGTGATTTGAAAGTTTTTCCAATGTAAAAAAACTGCCTTATTTATTGAAATGAGGCAGTTTTTTTTGTGCTAAAAATTTACAATAGTTGATTTCTTATGTTAAAAAAATACTCTTTTATAGTAAAAATAGTT
>JAGOJA010000066.1 GCA_017995345.1 Flavobacterium sp. | reverse complement strand
TAATCAAGCCGGCAGCTATAGAGTACAACGGACAAATTTACAAAACGGCACCCATAAAAATCACAGTTACTGCTGCGACAGAAGAGCCTCGTGATCCTAATGATTATCAGGCATCTGCAGATGAAAACCTGTATCTGGTTGCTGATGTCTCTAAAGCTAATCCTTACGTTAACGAACCCACAACGGTAGTTTATAAACTGTATTTTGCGAACATTGGAATTTCTAATTTTAGAGAATTGAGCAAACCAAAATACAATGATTTCTGGAGTCAAAACATTGATATCAAGCAACTTGTAGCAGAGGAAGGACAGTTTAAAGGACGGAATTATCGCTATATCGTACTCAAAAAAGTAGTGCTGTATCCGCAAAAATCGGGAAGGCTTAAAATTGAACCTTTATCCTTAGAAATTGATGTGCAATTGCCAACAAACCGTAGGGATATGTTTGGTCGAATGTTGCTTACAGAAACAACTAAAAGAGTTTCGGCTGGGTCTAAAACGATTATGGTTAAGCCGCTTCCAGAATCAGGAAAACCAGAAAATTTTACCGGCGCAGTGGGTAGTTTTGACTTTAAAGTAACACCCTCAAAGACTAATTTGAAATATGGAGAAAGTCTTGATTTAGTAGTAAGTGTAACCGGAAAAGGGAATCTGAAATTATTCAGTTTACCAAAACCAGAGGTGCCTAATGCGCTCGAAATGTACGATGCGGTTCATAGTGAGGATATCAGTACGCCACTTTCAGGTATGAGCGGAAAAACTTCGGACAGTTATACTATAATTCCACAGTACAAAGGGAATTATCCGGTAAAACCGTTACAGTTTTCTTATTTTGATTTGAGTTCCGGTACCTATAAAACACTACGTTCGCCAGAGATAATGATCAATGTTCTTGACGGGCCTATTCCAGTTGATTCGACAACAACAGCTGGAAACAAAAATATAATGGCTGCCGTAGAAGAGTTTAAAACAATTAAGTCAAAAACCACTCTTACCGCCATTGATACTGAGGATTTCTTTGGATCAAATTTATTTTTGGCATTATTATTTGCGCCTTTTTTACTGGTCCCTATAATTGTGTTATTTAAAAAGAGAAAAGAAGCTATTGATGGAGATGTTTCTGGTAACAGAATCCGAATGAATAACAAGCTGGCCAAGAAATATTTGTCAGAAGCGAAGAGACAAATCAACAACAAAGAACTGTTTTATATTGCGCTAGAGAAAGCGATGCATAATTTCCTGAAAGCGAAATTACACATCGAAACTTCAGAAATGAGCAAGGATAATATTCAGGAATTGTTGTTGTCCCGAAATGCAAAACCTGAAGCTGTCAATGATTTTATTGCACTTACGGAGAATTGTGAAGTAGCGCGCTATGCGCCTTCGTCAAGCGTTACGATACAACAGGATTTTGATAAAGCAGTATTTATAATCTCTGAATTAGAAAAACAAATTGCTTAATAATTTGCTTAACCACAAAGTGCACAAAGAAGGCACAGAGTACATTAGTTTTTTAAAATAAATGACTAAAAACGAAATATCAAAAATTGTATTCGAAAGTGCTTTGAAAGTACATAAAGTTTTAGGTCCCGGACTATTGGAAAGCGCTTATGAAGAGTGTTTGTTTTATGAACTTAAAAAAAGTAATTTAAAAGTAGAAAAGCAGAAAGCGCTTCCTTTGATTTATGAAGAAGTAAAACTGGATGTGGGGTACAGAATTGATATGATTATTGAGGATAAATTTATTGTTGAGGTAAAATCTGTTGAAGCTTTGACAGATGTTCATTTGGCTCAATTGCTAACGTATTTGAGATTGTCGGATTGCAGATTAGGATTACTAATTAATTTTAATGTAAAATTGCTAAAAGAAGGTGTAAGGCGAGTTATAAATAGAGTACTTTAAATAGTGATCTTTGCGACTTCCTTGTGACCTTTGTGTTTAAATTTTTATGAAAAAAATACTATACATATTATTACTTTCAACTCAGGTTTTCTTTGCCCAAAACGGCTTCGAAAAAGGGAATGCACTCTATGAAAAAGGCAAATACGCGGAAGCTGTTGGCGCGTATGAAAGCGTTTTGGGAGCGAATCTACAATCGCCAGAATTGTATTTTAATTTAGGAAACGCCTATTATAAGTGGAACAAAGTGGCGCCTGCGATTTACTATTATGAAAAAGCATTAGTACTCAATCCTAAAGATAACGAAAGTTTGAATAACCTAAAATTTGCTCATAAAAGAACGATTGATGAGATTAAAGTAATTCCAAAAGTAGGTTTTGAAAAATTGATGCGAGATTTTACAGGCATTTATAATTACAATACTTGGGGCTGGATTACTATAGGTTTTGCCACGCTGTTCTTACTGTTTTTTATTGGATATTATTTTTCTGAAAATGCGGTCTACAAGCGAATTTTCTTTTTTGGAATGTTTGTCGCTTTAGTGCTACTATTACTCGCAGTTTCTTCGGCAATTTTTGAAAAAAGCCATTTTGATTCTGAGAAGCCCGCCATTGTTTTTGCCGAAATGGCCAATGTAAAAAGTGAACCTAGAGATGGAGGCAAGCCTTTATTTTTATTACACGAAGGAACAAAAGTGTACGTAGAGGAAATTATTGGGAAATGGAAAAAAATACAACTTACCGATGGAACCGAAGGCTGGATTGAAAGCAGCGCGATTAAGGAAGTGAAGTAGATAAGAAATCCTAATAACTTTTAAAGCTTCTAGCTTTCGAGAGGCTTGAAGCTTCAGTTTTTTACTAGCTAAACTTTCTTTTTCATCTCATCATATCCTTTCTTAATCGAAGGAAAAACAAAAACGGCTATTTTTTGTATTGGATTAAAAAAAATAGAATTATCAAGCGTTTCTTTCTTAGCTAAAAAATTATTGTAGTTTATTTTTTCGAAAACTGAAAAAACGATACTCACAATCAAAACCGTTTTTAAAACTCTAAAAAAACCACCACCTAGTTTATTTAACCAGCCTAAAAAAGCAAAATTTGCAATTCCGGTCAGAAATTTTCCTAACAGATGTATTCCAATAACCACTACAATAAAAGTAAGCGCAAAAGCAACAATTTGAATAGTGTTAGGATTCCACTTTACAAACCCCATTAGGATCTCTTTCATAATAAAGGAAAATTTTATAGCAAAATAAATTCCAAGAAGTAATGAAATTAGTGACGCTAACTCAACAAAAAGTCCATTTATAACGCCTTTATAGAACGCAAAAACCAATAAAGCACATAAAATAATATCCAAAAATCCCATCGTAATTAATTTTTAAGCATAAAATAGCAAATATAAAAAAATTGTTCTTTACCATTGCCAATTTTCAAGTTCTTATCTTTGCTAGAATAATTTGATTATTCTTTTTGAAAATTCACGATGTAAAGCTGCATTCAAAAAATGGTAATCAACAATCAACAATTAAAATGTCAAGAGACGCACAACTTAAAGAACGCTGGGAACAGCTTGTTACTATACTTTCGAATCAATTTTCGCAAGGGGAAGATTTAGATTTAGATGCCATTATTTATTTAATTGGAGTACAAGAACTTGGAAAAGTGCACAATGAGTACAAAAAAGATGAAAAATTAAACCTGATGCACATTGCAATTTGCAGGTTATTAGAACCGTATGGTTTTTATGAATTTGAATTTTTTGATGAAGAAGGATGGCCACACTACAAAGTAAAAGAAGAATTACCACCACTAAAAGCAGGAGAACAATCGGTTTTGATGAAAGACGCCATTGTGAATTATTTCCTCGAAAGAGAACTGATTGATTGATGAATTGCGATTATGGAGGAACGATTTAAGATTTTGTGAAGGAAACTTTGAAGTTTAAACGGTAAACTTGAAACAAATTACTTAAATTTGCACTCTCAATTATGGAATGAAAATGATAGATAAGATAAAAGAATATATTGGCGAGGCACAAGCTTTTTCAACTCAAAACGCAGCAGAATTAGAAAGCTTTAGAATTAAATTTTTAGGAAGCAAAGGACTTTTGAAAGTGCTTTTTGCTGAATTCAAAAATGTTCCAAACGATCAAAAAAAGGAATTTGGACAGGTTATCAACCTGCTGAAGACTTCGGCTGAAGAAAAAGTAAAATTGATACAGGAAGCTTTGGAAAGCAAAGAAGAAAGTAAAGGAATTTACGGCGATCTTACCCGTTCCCCTGAACCAATGATAATTGGCTCTCGACACCCGATTTCATTGGTAAAAAACCAAATTATAGATATCTTCTCCACCATTGGCTTCAATGTTTCCGAAGGTCCGGAAATCGAAGACGATTGGCATAATTTCTCCGCATTGAACCTTCCGGAATACCATCCTGCTCGTGATATGCAAGACACGTTTTTCATACAAACCAATCCTGATACGTTATTGCGTACGCATACTTCATCCGTACAAGTGCGTTATATGGAGAATAATAAACCGCCAATTCGTACCATTTCTCCAGGAAGGGTTTTTCGTAATGAAGCTGTTTCGTCCCGTTCGCACTGTATTTTTCACCAAGTAGAAGGCTTGTATATTGATAAGGATGTTTCGTTTGCTGACTTGAAACAAACACTTTTGTATTTTACCAAAGAGATGTTTGGAAAATCAAAAATACGCCTGCGTCCGTCTTATTTCCCGTTTACCGAACCCAGTGCTGAAATTGATATTTATTGGGGTTTAAAAACCGAAACGGATTATCGTATTACCAAAGGAACTGGGTGGTTAGAAATTGGAGGTTGTGGAATGGTAGACCCTAATGTATTGAAAAACTGTAACATCAATCCGGAAGAATATACTGGTTTCGCCTTTGGAATGGGAATCGAAAGGATTGCCATGTTATTGTATCAAATTGGTGACATCCGAATGTTTTATGAAAACGACGTTCGTTTCTTAGAGCAATTCAAATCCTCAATTTAGTCAAAAGTGATACTGTCAAAAGTCTAAAAAAATACCTATTTTAGATTTTCTTTCGACTTTAAGACTTTACTATCTCAGACATTACGATTATCTTATGAAAAAAGACATCATCATCCCCGAAGTAGAAAACGTATTCCTTGCCGCAGTCCAAGAATGGAGCGACGATTTTATGGAAAAAGTATGGTATGTTTACTTAGTAAATGACAGTGATTTTTTAATTGAAAGCGTTATGGTTGTTTCTAAAGCATTTGGAACAATTGACGGTGAGATGAAAAAAACATCGCTTTTGCGTCATGCTTTTGTAGAGGTACCGGCAGTTTCAGTGGTGAAAATTGAAATGATTGAAAAAAGTGTATTGGTACTTAACAATGAGTTCATGCTAACCTTTTTTATGGGCAATAAATTATACGATAAGAAGTTCATTTTCAAAGCCAATTCCATTAATGAAACTAATGTTGAAGAGGTTCCAATTTTATTTGTTGACGGTATTATCGTGAGGTAAATTACATTCGTAAAAAATACAAACCGCAGATCCGCAGATTTAAAAACATAATCTGTGAATCTGCGGTTTTTTTATTTCCTTTTAAAATGAATTTTTTTAGTCTAACTGATCTGTCAATTTCTTAATAACAACTTTAGCGTCCTCCTACTAAAAACACCCCCTCTGGTGCTCGTCGCAATGGAGCACCAGAGAGTATAAATAAAGTGTTTTGACTAGATTTTTTAAACAAATCTATAGCTCAATTAATCCAGTTTGTCGGTCAGTTTCTTAAACACGGCTTTAGCCTCCTGGCCTTCATACAGAATACTGTAAACAGCATCAATAATTGGCGTTTTGGCTCCATAAGCCTGATTGAGTTTGTAAGCGCTTTTTACGGCATAATAACCTTCGGCAACCATGCTCATCTCCATCATGGCTGATTTAACAGTGTAGCCTTTGCCAATCATGTTTCCAAACATTCTGTTTCTGGAAAATATAGAATATCCCGTAACTAATAAATCACCTAAATAGGCTGAATCATTGATGTTGCGTTTCATTTTATGAACTTTCTTGATGAATTTTTTCATCTCTCGAATTCCGTTACTCATCAATACCGATTGGAAATTATCACCATAACCCAAACCATGCGCAATTCCTGCTGCAATAGCATAAATGTTTTTTAGCATGGCTGCATATTCCGTTCCTATAATGTCATCTGTAATTTTAGTTTTGATAAAATTTCCAGATAAATTTTCAGCTACTATTTTTGCTTTATCAGGATCACCACATGCAATGGTAAGATAGGAAAGACGTTCTAACGCTACTTCTTCAGCGTGGCATGGACCAGTAATGACACCTATGTTATAATACGGAATGTCGTATTGTACATGAAAATGCTCGCCTACAATCAAACTGGTTTCGGGAACGATTCCTTTTATTGCCGAAAAAATAATTTTATCTTGTAGCGAAACAGTTAGTTTTTGTAATTCGGTATCCAAAAAAGCGGATGGAATGGCAAAAATGATATAATCAGCATAAGCTACGGCTTCGTTGATATTGTTAGTCAGTTTTAATTTATTAGTGTCAAATTCAACTGAACTTAAATAATTTGGATTGTGTTTGTAGGTTTTAATGTGCTCTATAGCAGCTTCATTGCGCATGTACCATGAAATTTCGGTAAGATTTACGCACAGCATTTTTGCTATTGCTGTCGCCCAACTTCCACCGCCTATTACTGCGAATTTTATATTTTCAGCCATTTTTTTATTGAATTTAATCAAAAGTACTTAAAAAAGTACTGATTATACAAATAAAATTAACGCACCTAAGTAGGTACGCATAAGGTTTTAGATAGGAATGCCTTAATCTTTTAAATATAGTAAGTTAATTATCAAACTTTTGCACAATATTAGGAGTGCTGTTGCGTTATCAATTTATATCGTTTTATATTTTAGCAAATAAATAAAGATTGAATTAGTTAGTTAATAAATTTTGAATGGTAAAAGGCGTCTTCTAAATGAATAGAGGACGCCTTTTTATTGGTATCAGATATAGTTTAAAGCCATAGTGCTTAGCAGATTTTGCTTTAGCTTCCAAAAATAGTTAGCCACAATTTCACTAGTGCTGATATGTGGTCAATAAGTAAGTTATGTCATCTTGCAGACTATAAGTCTCCTAGCGCAATCTAGCCATTTTAAAAATATAATGGTTTAGTTAACACTTACTACAATTAGAGTCGAAATTAATAGCTCATTTCAACTATAGATTTTACCTTTTCTAAGGTGATGTTTTGTTTTTCTCCCAATCCTAGCCAACCTCTTTTTTCAAAACGATTTACGATAAAATCAGCTGTTTTGTCAAAGTCGTTGATGTAATCAGATAATTTAGTTTGCATTCCCATGGCATGGAAAAATGCAACTGTTTTATTGATGGCTTCGTGTGCGATTTCGTCCTCAGTACCAGTCAAATTGAAAATACGTTTTCCGTATTGTGCTAATTTTTGTTTCTTGGTTTCAAACATCACTCGGTACAAATTTGGGCCTACAACTGCCAAAGTTCTGGCGTGATCAATTCCGTACAAGGCTGTCAATTCATGTCCAATCATGTGGGTAGCCCAGTCTTGAGGTACTCCTTTTTGGATTAATCCATTCAAAGCCATGGTGCAGCTCCACATAAAGTTAGAAGCTAAAGCATAATCTTTTGGGTTTTCAACTACTCCAGGACCTATTTGAATTAAAGTTTGTAAAATACTTTCGGCAATTCGGTCTTGCAAATATCCTTCGTGCGGATACGTTAAATATTGTTCTAAAACATGGGTGTAGGCATCTATAACTCCGTTTTGCAATTGTCTTTTGGGTAAAGATTCAATTACGGTTGGATCACAAATAGAGAATTTTGGAAATAAAGCGGAACCGCCAAAAGCCAATTTTTCTTGTGTAGCTTCAATAGTAACTACGGCTCCAGAGTTCATCTCACTTCCCGTAGCTGGGAGCGTGAGCACAGTACCAAAAGGAACCACTTTAGACAAATCTTTAATCAATATTCTTTTTTGAAGAATTTCCATTGGATTCCCGTCAAAGTGCACAGCAGCCGAAATGAATTTTACGCCATCAATTACTGAACCACCACCTACAGCCAGTATGAAATCTATGTTTTGTTCTTTGATTACCGCAACTGCTTTCATCAAGGTTTCAAAATGTGGGTTTGGTTCTATTCCTCCAAATTCCACGATTTCAAAACCTTTTAGATTGTTAATTACTTGTTCGTGAATTCCATTTTTAAAAATACTTCCGCCACCATAAGCCAAAAGGATTTTAGCTCCTTGAGGTACTAATGTGGATAGTTTTTCAATTTGTCCTTTTCCAAAAATTAAATTGGTAGGATTGTATAATTCGAAATTTATCATGTTTTATTTTTTTGAATTCAATTGAGTTAATAATTTTTGAGCAACAAGTTTTGAGGAAGCTGGGTTTTGACCCGTAATCAGCAGACCGTCTTCTACTGCATACGGTTGCCAGTCAGCTACTTTAGAATACGTTGCGCCATTGGCTTGCAAAGCATTTTCTAATAAAAACGGAACTACATCCGTTAATCCAACTGCTGCTTCTTCGGTATTAGAAAAACCAGTTATTTTTTTACCTTTTACTAAAAATTCTCCGTTTACTTTTACGTTTTTCAACACTGCTGGTGAATGGCAAACAAAAGCGACTGGTTTTTTATTGGTATAGAAAGCTTCAATCAAAGCACTAGAATTGGTATCTGTAGCTAAATCCCATAAAGGACCGTGACCTCCCGGATAAAAAACAGCATCGTAGTCGGACTCTTTTACATCGGCTAATTTTTTTGTGTTTTTAAGTTTAGCCAATAATTGAGTATCTGCATCAAATCTTTTGGTGTCCTCAGTTGCAGCGGTTGGATCTTCGCTTTTTGGATCAATAGGCGGTTGGCCTCCTTGTGGGGTAGCAATATCAATGGCGACTCCTTTGTCTAACAATTCATAATAGGGCGCTGCCAGTTCTTCGGTCCAAAACCCTGTTTTTTCTCCTGTGTTCCCTAATTTATCGTGACTGGTAACAACAAATAATACCTTTTTCATACTTTTTTTATTTTGAGCAGTTGCAGTAAAGCAACTTACGGTTAATGCCATAATGCCAAAAAATGCGATTTTCTTCATTTCTAATTTTGTTTGTACAAATTTAGGGCGAATATGTTATTAGTAAAAATAATTTAAATTATGTTTGTGATAAATATATTTATATCATGGTTAGTCTTGAATGGTACAGAACCTTTAAATCCGTTTATAAAAATGGTAATTTCTCATTAGCTGCTAAAGAGCTTTTTATAAGTCAACCTGCCGTGAGTCAGCAAATAGGAATGTTAGAGGCACATGTAGGTTATAAACTTTTCAACCGGAAATCTAAAGGTGTAGAGCCAACGGATTACGCTAAGTTACTCAATAATTTAATCATTGAAGCTTTAGACCGATTGGAAAATGTGGAGAATGGTTTTCGTGCCAAAGCGTTCAATGCCAATCGGTTAATTTCAGTCGGAATTTCAAAACATTTGATGAGCAGTTTAGGAAGCGCCTTGGTTTCAGAATTTGATTTTATCGATTTTAGTTTTCATGAAAATGATACGCTTTTTGAATTAGTAGATTCTAAAAAATTAGATTTTGCGGTTGTCACCAAACAATACGATACGTTTGATACCATTCAAAAAAAGGTTGGTGAAATCAAACAAGTGATTGTAGGTTCGAATACTATAGATGCTTCCGAATTAAGAACTACTATCAAAAAAGAGGATTTCTCGGCAATCGAACATTGGTTAAACGACCAAAAATGGTTTAGCCACAACGCGCAAATTCCGCATATTAAATTGTTCTGGCTGCATGTTTTTAATAAAAAAAGACCATCGATGGTTCCTAATTACATTATTCCATCTGAATACGAGATGCTAGAAATAATTTCGAAAAATACTGGAATAGCGGTCGTTTGGGATTGCAATGCGAAAAGTGCACTAGCAGAAAATAAAATCCAATTGTTGTGGAACAGCAAGCAAATGCCAAGTACCAACGTGTTTGTGCTATCAGGTAAAAACGATAATTTGAGTACTGTTTTTGAAAATATTCAACTGGAGTTGAAAAGAGTTTTGGCCTAATTACTTCTTATAAAAGTTATTGTGATCAATATATTTCCAAACTTTAGCAGACAATAACGGCAGTACATTTTTCCCTTTCTTAATATTATCCCGAATAAATGTGGATGATATTTCAACAACCGGTGCGTTGATGAGGTGGATTTTTGGATGGTCTTTAGACACTATTTTCTCTGATTCGGTTGAACTTAATTCGCCTATTTGACTTTTGTCTTCGAGTCTAGGATAGACATAAATGGCATGATGAGCTAAAATCGCTTCGTAGTTTTTCCATTTGTGCAACGACTTAAGATTGTCTTCGCCCATGATTAAGGAGAACTCGTAATTTGGATATTTTTCCTCTAAGTGAACTAGCGTATTTACGGTGTAATTGGGCTGTGACAACTTAAATTCTATGTCCGAAGGTCTAATTTTAGGAAAATCTTCGGTAGCAAGATGTACCATGTGCAAGCGATGATAATCATCAAGCAAAGTACTTTTTTTCTTCAAAGGATTGTGCGGCGTAACTACCATCCAGACTTGGTCTAAATCAGAATGCTCTGCCATGTGATTGGCAATGATGAGATGTCCAATATGAATGGGATTAAAAGTTCCGAAATATAGGCCTATTTTCATATTTATTTTGTTTCACAAAGATTCACAAAATTTTTCGTGAATCTTTGTTTTTTTCTTTGAACATCTTGGTGAAATAGTTTTACTCTTTTACAAAATTCTTTACCAATTGATACGCTTCTTCCAAAGCAATTTCTAAATCGTAGTTTTTTATAATCACGTCAAATTGTGGCGCTGTAGCCAGTTCAACAGAAGCTTTAGCAATACGCATGTTGATTTTATCTTCACTTTCAGTAGAACGTTCCTTTAATCTTCTTTTTAGTTCGTCTACGCTTGGTGGTTTCACGAAAACCGCTAAAGTTTCTTCGGGAAATTTATGTTTAATGCGCAATCCGCCAGCAACATCAATATCGAAAATTACATTTTTCCCTTTGGCCCAAATGCGTTCTACTTCGCTTTTTAAAGTTCCGTAAAAATTATCACGATACACTTCTTCCCATTCCAAGAAATCTTCGTTTTTGATGTGTTTTTTAAATTCCTCGGTCGACATGAAATAATAATCTTTTCCATTTACTTCTTCACCTCTTGATGCGCGAGAAGCTGCTGATATAGAAAACTCAAGATTCAAATCTTCTTTGCTTAATAAATGTCTAACGATAGTCGTTTTTCCCGATCCCGATGGTGCTGAGAATACGATTAATTTTCCTCCTGTGCTCATTCTTGTTTTGTTTATGCTTTTCTGCAAGGTGTTGTAAATCTTTTAGGTGTTTTATTTGTAGAACTATTAAAAAGACGAGATAAATGGTACTGCAACTATTACAATACGTTCAGCACCTGTTCTTTGATTTTTTCCAATTCGTCTTTCATTTGAACGACTAATTTTTGCATTTGCGCGTGATTGGATTTAGATCCCATCGTGTTGATTTCACGTCCCATTTCTTGGGTGATAAAACCTAATTTCCTACCGTTAGCTTCAGTTCCGTTGATGGTTTCCAAGAAATAATCCAAGTGATTCGTCAAACGTACTTTTTCTTCGGTGATGTCTAATTTTTCTAAATAATAAATCAACTCCTGCTCAAAACGATTTTCGTCAACATTGACTTTAAGTTCGGAGATTGCAGTTTGCAAACGGTCTTTTATTGCTTGAACGCGTTCTGGATCAAGTGCCAAAGCATCGGTCATGTATTGACGAATGTTTCCTATACGCAATTGAAATTCTTTTTCAAGTGAAGCTCCTTCATCTCTTCTAAAATTCAAGATGTTTTGCAAGGCTTCTTCGATAACGGTTTGAATTTGTATCCAGTCGTTTTCATCAATTTCATCGCGTTCTATTTTCATGGTATCCGGCATTCGAACCGCCATTTTCATGAGTTCCGTTTCATCAGCATCAGCATACACTTCTCTCAATTGTTTGATGTAGGCTTTTACGATAGGCACATTCACTTTCGTAGAAGTTTGTTCCGCGGTACTTTCGATAAAAATAGAAAAATCAACTTTTCCTCTTTCTAGTTTTAATGCAATTTGGTTGCGTAAACCCAATTCCATTTCGCGGTACAGCGAAGGCATTCTCACGCTTAAGTCGAGGCCTTTACTATTCAAGGATTTTACTTCTACCGTTATTTTTTTGGTTGGTAATTGCAAAGTGGCTTTACCAAAACCAGTCATTGATTGTATCATATAATTTTCTAAAAGAGGGCAAAGGTAGTAAAAAGTGCTCAGTGCTCAGCTGTTAGTAATCAGTTTGGGTGTATAAACCTGCTTTTATTGCTAAAAATTGCAAATTACAAAACACTCTTTTTCTGAGTCACCAAATAAACACCGATAAATATCAAAAGTGCCGAACCAATTTTCACCAAACTCAATTCGTCTTTACCCAAGCTTATCGCAAAAACAGTGGCGAATAGGGGTTGCAAATAGATAAAAACAGCAACGGTTGTAGGTTTCAATTCCTTCATCGAAAGTAAATTCAGCAAATACGTCAGAAAAGTCGAAATAACTACAACAAATGCTATTTTCCAGTAAATATTCATTGGAACCAAAACCCAGTTCACCGTTTGGAATTGGCCCCAGCCAAAAGGCAAAACCATAATAAAACCGAACAAATAAATCCATTTTACAAAGGTAAAGGCATTGTATTTATCCATTAATTTCTTGACGATGATCAGGTAATAGCCATACGAAATGGCATTGACTAAAACTAGAAAATTTCCTAATCCTGCATTCGTAGCGCTGCCAATGGATTTTCCGTACAAAATAAGAAAAGCAGTGCCTATAAGACCAAGTAGAATCCCAAAAACCATCCTTTTTTGCATGCGTTCTTTCATAATCAATGCCGAAAGCGTCAAAACAATCATGGGAGTCGAAACCATAATTACCGCAGCACTAATGGGGGAGGTAAGACTTAATCCTTTGAAAAAAGTAAGCATGTTAAAAGCCACGCCAAAGAAAGCCGCAGCAATAATTCGAGGAAAATCACTAAGTAGGATTTTTTCTTTTGGCATAAAAAGCCAAACCAACCAAAATATAATTACTGAACCGCCTACACGCAAGAGTATAAAACCATAGGCATCAATGTACAAGGGCATAACATCTTTGGCAATGGTGAAGGTGACCCCATAAATGATGGAGACAATTGTGGCACCTATTAAGGCAAGGTTTCTTTTAGACATTTCCTAAAGCAAGCATTACCTGATGCATATTTTGTTGGGTGTTGCCAATGTAAATTTTGTTTTTAATGATAAAAACGGGACGACTCAAAAACGTGTAATGCTCCAAAATGAATTTTTTATAATCCTCTTCGGTTAACGATTTATTCTTTAAATCCATTGATTTGTACAGTTGTGCTTTTTTGCTGAAAAGCACTTCGTAACTACCAGAAAGCGCTCTCATTTGTTCCAATTCGGCAACAGTAATTGGATCTTGTTTGATGTCGTGAAACGTCAAGTTATGATTTTTTGGCAGCGATTTTATGATTTTTCTGCAAGTGTCGCAAGAAGCGAGATAGTATATAATATCCATAATAAGTATGATTTCTTTGTGCAAAGGAAATTAATTTAACACGGAAAATGATTAATTTTTTATGAAAGTTCTAAGCTTAACAGCTATTGTTTTTTTAGGAGCTATTCCTGCCATACATTTCAATCTCTAATTTTTAAGCCTTTTTTTTCTGAGTCATAAAAGGAGCTTCCTCTGGTCGCTCTTTTCTTCCTGAAAAAAAATAGGCTTAAAAACTAGAGGATTTCCATTCCTGTCAGGGCTAAACCATAGATTTATTGAATGAGTAAATAATCGTTTACTTCTTTGTATGAAAACAATAGTTCTTTTGGTCCATCAGCGTACGAAGCTATTTCGTAGGAGTTGTAATAAAGAAGCAATCCTTTGTCTGTAAAGAAAATATTTTGAGGCAATTGAAACTTTTCATCTTCAAACATCAAACCAGTTGCATTGATGGGTTTGCTCGCAGGAATTTTGTACTTGGCTCTAAATTTTTTTTCGGCGAAAGCCTCAAAAGCCGCTCTGTCATTAAATAATTGGTAATTCGAAATCGACTTTCCAGTATTAGGATCAAACAATAACGAGCGTAAACCTTGATAGCCATGAGCGCCACCAGTATACGTGTAATGGTTAATTTCAATATTCAAGACTGCTTCTGATAGGTATTTTACACTTCCTTCAATGTCCGCTTCCCAGCCAAATTTATCATTAGGAAATTCTTTCTGAAGTTTTTCGTAGGAACCAATGAATGAAGTCAATAAACTAGTGTAATCTTTAGCTGAATACGGCTTTTCGCCAAAGTAAACAATCTCTTTCAATACTGAAAATACTTTTTTATTAATGCTGTCGGCCACAATTGGAACGCCATTCGCAACAGGTATTTTTACACTGATAAAAGGACAATTTTCTGTACAAGGCAAGGTTGTTTTTTTCTGAAAAGACTGCTCTTTAAAAACCAATTCGCTAGAACATTGCGCTGCCGAAAAAAGAAGTAAAGTGTAAATTATAAAATGTTTCATCTCGAAATTGTTAATTAAATACAAAGGTACCTACTTGCAGCTTGGTTAGATAAAATTAAACGGTAAATTTGTAAACCAATTTGCATTAAAAATTCAATTTATGAAATTCAATACTAAAGTTATTCACGGAGGACAACACCACGATCCAAGTACAGGAGCCGTTATGCCTCCAGTTTATCAAACATCAACATTTGTACAAACGAGTCCTGGGCAACCTTTAAACCCAGATTATGAATATAGCAGAGCGGCAAATCCTACTAGAAGCGCACTTGAAAATGCGTTGGCAAGTATAGAAAACGGAACGCGAGGATTAGCCTTTTCATCTGGTTTAGCAGCTACTGACTGTATTTTGAGATCATTTAAAGCTGGAGACGAAATCATAGCTATGGATGATTTATATGGCGGAACGTACAGAATGTTTACGCGCATTTATAAAGATTCCGGAATAAAATTCCATTTTGTGGATATGAATGACATCGAGAAATTCAAGTCATTAATCAACCAAAATACGAAACTGGTTTGGGTAGAGACGCCAACCAATCCTTTGATGAAATTAGCCGATATTCAAGAAATTGCTAAAATTACTAAGGCAAATAAAATTCTTTTTGCTGTTGATAATACTTTTGCAACCCCTTATTTGCAAAAACCTTTGGATTTAGGAGCAGATATTGTGATGCATTCGGCTACGAAATATTTAGGTGGACATTCTGATGTTATAGCTGGAGCTTTGATTGTTAAAGATGAAGCCTTAGGCGAACAGTTGCATTTTCAACAATTTGCCACTGGCGCAACATTGGGCCCCATGGACAGTTTTTTGGTTTTGAGGGGAATAAAAACACTGCATTTGCGAGTGGAAAGACATTGTGAAAACGGTGAAAAAGTGGTGGCGTTTTTAAGTCAACATCCCAAAATAAAAACGGTTTATTATCCCGGATTACCAAGTCATACCTATCATGAAATTGCAAAAAAACAAATGAGTGGTTTTGGCGGAATGGTGTCTTTTACTTTTGTGTCAGGCAAAAAAGAAGACGCAATTGACTTTTTGGAGAAAATTAAAGTGTTCACACTTGCTGAATCTTTAGGAGGAGTAGAGTCATTAGCAAATCATCCTGCTTTGATGACACACGCTTCAATTCC
>JAGOJA010000151.1 GCA_017995345.1 Flavobacterium sp. | reverse complement strand
GAAAACGGTAAATACTATCATATTTTCAATAGAGGTAATAACGGAATCGATTTATTTTTTGAAACTGAAAACTACAATCATTTTTTAAGATTGTACACAAAATACATTGACCCAATAGCCGAAACTTATGCTTGGTGCTTGATGAAGAATCATTTTCATATTCTTGTTTATATTAAAGAAATGGAAGAGATCGATGTTACAAAATTAGAATACTCTTCGACAGAAAGACCAAAAATGGTAAGTGCTTCAAAACAGTTCTCTAATTTATTCAACGCTTATACCTTAGCAATGAATAAACGTTACAAAAGAACTGGAAGTTTATTTGAGAAGAATTTTAGGAGAAAACTAGTTACTTCTGAGGCCTATTTTCAAAAACTTATTTTTTATATCCACAACAATCCTCTACATCATAGATTTACAGACACTATTATAGAATATCCTTGGACTTCTTATGGAACAGTTATTTCAACTAAAACAACCAAATTACAGAGAGATAAGGTTATCGAAACGTTTAATGATTTGGAAAACTTTAAATACTACCATACTATTAATCAAGATTTAGATGAAATCGAGAATTTGATTATAGAATAAGTTAATAAATTAGAAAGCTTCCAGCCTTTGAAAGGCTGGAAGCTTTAGAAAAAACACACAGCTGGAAGCTTTAGAAACAACACACGGCTGGAAGCATTATTTATAACATTATTACTTCCCTCCCAACATTTCCATAAACTCAAGAGCTGTTCTTGTATTTTTAACATTATCAAAAGTCAATAAAAGTCTTAATCCTGCAGGAGTTTCTTTTTCTTTTATTTTACAGATAGCACTATTCTTTTGTACAAATTGCAGCATGTTATTGAATCGCTTGGATTGGTAATAATCGGATTGTTGATCAGATACAAAATACCCAATCATTTTCCCTTTTTTCATAACTAATTTCTCAATACCTAATCTAGTTGCAATCCATTTGATGCGTATACTATTCATCAAAGCTTTCGCTCGTGGCGGCATAGGTCCAAAACGGTCAATCAATTTATTTTGGAAAACAATTAATTCTTCTTCATTTTTGACTGCTCCCAATTCATTGTATAAACTCAATCGTTCCGAAACATTGTTGATGTACTCATCAGAGAACAACAACTCGAAATCCGTGTCGATTTGCAAGTCTTTTACATATTCTTTAGTTTCTATGTCATTTTCTTCTGGATATAAGTCCTTGAATTCATTTTCTTTCAATTCATCAATTGCTTCGTTTAGGATTTTTTGATAGGTATCAAAACCAATTTCATTAATAAAACCGCTTTGCTCACCACCTAATAAATCTCCTGCTCCACGAATTTCAAGATCTTTCATAGCAATATTAAAACCACTTCCCAATTCACTAAATTGTTCCAAAGCTTGAATTCTCTTTCTAGCATCATCTGTCATAGCAGAATATGGAGGACAAATAAAATAGCAAAATGCTTTCTTATTACTACGCCCTACTCGACCTCGCATTTGATGTAAATCAGACAATCCGAAATTATTAGCGTTATTGATAAAAATCGTGTTTGCATTAGGAACATCAAGACCACTTTCGATAATTGTAGTAGCCACTAAAACATCAAATTCACCATTCATGAACGCTAACATCAACTCTTCGAGTTTTTTTCCATCCATTTGTCCGTGCCCAATTCCCACTCGGGCATTAGGCACTAGACGCTGAATCATTCCGGCTACTTCTTTGATGTTTTCAATTCTGTTATTGATAAAGAAAACCTGTCCGTTACGCTGAATTTCATACGAAATTGCATCCCGAATCAGCTCTTCACTAAAACTGACAACATTTGTTTCAATAGGATAACGGTTGGGCGGAGGCGTTGTAATTACAGATAAATCGCGTGCGGCCATCAACGAAAACTGCAATGTTCTTGGAATTGGCGTTGCTGTTAAGGTCAGCGTATCCACATTGGCGGCAATAGTTTTCAGTTTATCTTTTACATTGACACCAAATTTTTGTTCCTCATCCACAATCAACAATCCTAAATCTTTGAAAACTACATTTTTGTTCACTAATTGGTGTGTGCCAATCACAATATCGAGTTTTCCTTCGGCTAAATCCTTTAAGGTTTCTGTTTTTTGTTTCGCGGTTCTAAAACGGTTTAAATAACCAATAGTAACTGGCATATCTTTCAACCTTTCTGTGAAAGTTCTATAATGTTGGTAAGCCAAAATAGTCGTTGGCACCAAAATTGCCACTTGTTTGCTGTTATCAACGGCTTTGAAAGCCGCACGAATGGCAACTTCAGTTTTTCCAAAACCTACATCACCACAAACCAAGCGATCCATTGGACGATCACTCTCCATGTCCGCTTTGACTTCGGCAGTCGATTTCGTTTGGTCTGGAGTGTCTTCATAAATAAAGGAACTTTCCAGTTCATTTTGCAAATAACTGTCGGGGGCAAACTGGAATCCTTTTTCCAATCTTCTTTTCGCATACAACTGAATCAAATTGAATGCAATATGTTTGACACGTGCCTTGGTTTTTTGTTTTAAAATTTTCCAAGCATTCGAACCCAATTTATAAATTTTGGGCGGTGTTCCGTCTTTTCCGTTGTATTTCGATATTTTGTGTAGCGAATGAATGCTCACGTACACAATGTCATTATCCGCATAAACGAGCTTGATGGCTTCTTGAGTTTTATTTTCGACTTGTATTTTTTGCAAACCGCCAAATCGTCCAATTCCGTGATCAATGTGCGTTACATAATCACCAACGGATAATGTCGTGAGTTCTTTTAAAGTGATATTCTGTTTTTTCGAATAGCCGTTTTTGATACTAAATTTATGGTAGCGTTCAAAAATTTGATGATCCGTATAACAGGTGATTTGATTTTCTTCGTCAATAAATCCTTGGAACAAAGGCAAAACAACGGTGTGGTATTGCTTGCGAATATTCTCTGAATTCGCTTCGTCTAAGGTTTCGAAAATATCGTGAAATCGTTTGGCTTGGGCATCATTGGAACAAAACAAATGATTTTTGTAGCCATTGAAATGATTTTCATTCAAATTATTCAACAACAAATCAAATTGCTTGTTGAATGACGGTTGCGGCTGAATGTGAAATTCGAATTTTTTTGTGGTTCTAAAAATAGCTTTCGAACTCAATTCTACAATCGAAAAATCCAACGCTCTTTTTATAAATTCTGCTTGATTCAAGAACAATTGTTCCGGTGACGACCGTTTTATTTCCTGCGATAATTTTGCGAAAGCTTCTTCGGCTTTGCCAAATTGTTTGTCTAATTGTGATAAGAAATCCTCGGTGTTTTGAATGAAAATCACCGTTTTTGCTGAAATATAATCCAAGAAACTTTCTCGGTTCTCTTGAAAAAATTTATTTTCTACATTGGGAATTATCGTAATCTTTTTTTGCGTTTCAATAGACAATTGCGTGGCAACATCAAACGTACGGATGCTTTCTACTTCATCTCCAAAAAACTCAATTCGGTACGGATTATCGTTCGAGAATGAAAACACGTCGACAATTCCTCCACGAACCGAAAACTCTCCAGGTTCCGTAATAAAATCAACCCTTTTGAATTCGTATTCAAACAATACTTCGTTGATAAAATCGATAGAAATCTTGTCGCCAACAGCAACTTTCAACGTGTTTTTATCCAACTCTTTTCGGGTTACCACTTTCTCGAATAAAGCTTCGGGATAAGTGACAATAATTGCTGGCTTTTTGCGGGAATTGATTCGGTTCAACACCTCGGCGCGAAGCAAAACATTAGCATTATCAGTTTCCTCGATTTGGTATGGACGACGAAATGAACCAGGATAAAAAAGCACATCTTGTTCGCCAATCATTTGTTCTAAATCGTTCAAATAGTAGGCGGCTTCTTCTTTATTGTTTAAAACAATCAAAAAAGGAAGTTCGGTTTTCTTGAAAACGGAGCGGATGACAAACGAAAGTGCGGAACCCAGAAGTCCCGAAAGTTGCATTTTGACTTGATTATTTTCCAATAAACGAGCAACAATTTGCTGTGTTTTTGGCGCATTATCGTAGGTTTTGTATAAGGCTGTTTTACTCAACGCGTGGCAGATTTGGGTCTATGACTGGTGTAGTAGGAATGGCTCTTGAGGCATCCATCATTTTCATTAATTCAGATTCTCCTTCTTCAATTGGGATTTTACTTTTCTCCACTATTTTGTCCATTTGTCTTTGCAGAGAAACTAATTCTAAGTTGATTTCCGAAACTAAATTCGTTACTTTTTTATCTGGAATATTATCCAAATGAAGGAATAAATCCAACAACTGCACTTTAGTGATTAGGGTAGAAATCCTAGTTCTTATTTGAGGTTTGTTGAATTCCAAAGGAATATTATCATTTAAAGCCATCACTTTTTTTGAAAGCGACTTTGATTTTTGCTGAAAAGCGCCAATATTTTTTTTAGGTTTTTGCGCTAATTCGGCCAAAAACATACGCCATTCGTTCCAAGTGGCCATGTTGTTTTCAGAAGCCTCTGTTACTGGCGTATCATAAAAAACCCAGCCTTTCTGAATGTTTGTGAATATGGCTTCTCTTTTTTGCGTTTCTTTCTTATTTTCCGCAAGACGTTTTTGATCATCATTTTTACAGGACAAGAAAACAAAAACCAGAGAAAAGAATACTGCTAAATTGTATTTCATTTTTAATTTCATTAAAGCACAAAGTTACAAAGTAAATTTACAATACCGAGTTAACGGAAAAGAGAATTCTTACTGCTTTTTTTAACTCCAATTCAAAGATTTCTTCTCTAAAAAAACTTTATTAAAAACATCACTACAATAAAAACCAACAAATTAGCCAGAAAATAACTGGTAAATTGCGCTGTTTGCAAATACTTAAAAATCCCCACCATTAAATTAATCTTTCGCTTCATTTCATCCAATAAAATCATAATTTAATAGTACTGTCGCATTTTTTATAATTATGAA
>JAGOJA010000065.1 GCA_017995345.1 Flavobacterium sp. | reverse complement strand
GAAAAAAATACACTAAAAAACCCGCCAAGAGGCTACGAGAAAGAACATCCGGCTATTGAATTACTAAAATTAAAAAGCTTTGAGTCTTCACAAAAAATTGATATTTCAGCCGCTTGCAAAAAAGATTTTATTTCAGTAATGAGCAAAAAACTAATTGCGCTAAAACCATTGAACGATTTCATCAATCGAGCTTTAACTTCCGAGTAATTCAAATGATGTCGATAAAAAAAAGAAGCATACTTTTTTTGGGAGAAACCTATAGAGCCGATGCCATCACTTGGATGAATGGCCTTAAAGAGTTTGGTGATTTTGAGATTATCACTTGGGAATTAAAAACATCAAATAGTGGCATTTTTAACCGAATAAAAAGAATAGCCGAGTTTGGTTTTGCTTTTTTAAAAATCAAAAAAATCATTCAACTCCAAAAACCGGATATGATTATTGCAGAACGAACCACCAGTTATGGGTTTCTTGCTGCATTATCTGGCGTAAAACCGGTAGCAATAGCACAACAAGGCAGAACTGATTTGTGGCCTGAAAAATCAATTCTACTTCCATTAAAAAAAATAATTCAACAATATGCTTTTCAAAAAGCCAATTTAATCCACGCTTGGGGACCTGTAATGACTATTTCAATGATCAAGTCCAATGTTGACATGACTAAGGTTTTGGTTCTGCCAAAGGGAATTGATCTGACTCAATTTGGGAATGAAAACCATGCCAATCCCGAAAAAATTTGCGCTATTGTAACGCGTTCCTTATCAACGGAATACCGTCACGATATTATTTTAAAATCATTTGCAATTTTAAACCAAAAAGGAATTGATTTTGCACTTACCATTATAGGAGATGGTGCTCAACTTTATAAATTGAAAGCCTTAGCAATAGAGTTGGGCATTGAAAACAAAGTCCACTTTACAGGAAGAATTTTAAATACTGATTTACCAAAACTATTGCAACAATCCAACATATATATTAGCATGCCAATAACCGAAGGTGTTTCGGCTTCCTTGTTTGAAGCTATGGCAACAAATTGCTACCCAATAGTAAGTGACATAGCAGGAAATCAAAGCTGGATTGAGCACAAAAAAAATGGCCAATTAATACCAATTGACGATTATATAAAGCTTGGAGAAGCATTAATTTGGTCCTTTAAAAACACTGATCACAGAAAAAAAGCAGTTATTCAAAACAGAAAATTTGTAGAAAAAAATGTAGATTACAGTATTAATATGAAGATTATTTCTAATAAATACCATCAATTAATCGAAAGCTCAAAAGCAGGATAATCTATATAGAATTAGGAGATGCCGTATGATTCTCAAAAAACACAAAGAGCTAATTTATAATTCTTACTTTTGACACTACATTAAACAATACAAAAAGCACTTTATTTTATGGAAATCGAATCTAATTTCTCTTTAAAAAAATACAATACTTTTGGCATTGAAGCCAAAGCAAGTCAGTTTGTAGCAGTACATTCTGTGACAGAATTGAAAAGTGTTTTAGAGAATAATAAAACACAGAAAAAATTTATTTTGGGTGGTGGCAGCAATATGCTTTTGACAAAAGACATCGATGCGCTAGTGATTCATATCGATTTGAAAGGCAAGAAAATCATAAAAGAAAATAATGATTTCGTTTGGGTTGAAAGTCAGGCTGGTGAAAGCTGGCATGAATTTGTGCTTTGGACCATCGACCAAAATTTTGGTGGTTTAGAAAACATGTCACTCATTCCAGGAAACGTAGGAACGACGCCGGTCCAAAACATCGGGGCTTACGGAACCGAGATCAAAGACACTTTTGCGTCCTGTGAAGCAATGACGATAGAAAGTCAGGAAATGAGAACATTCACAAAGGAAGAATGTCGTTTTGGATACCGAGAAAGCATTTTCAAAAACGAAGCAAAAAATCAATATGTCATTACATCGGTTGTTTTTAAATTGACAAAAATAAACCATAAAATCAATACTTCTTACGGAGACATTTCGTCTGAATTAGCTAAAAATAACATCACCATTCCTACTTTGAAGGACATAAGTAATGCCGTAATTGCCATTCGACAAAGCAAATTACCCGACCCAAAAGAGTTGGGAAACAGCGGAAGTTTTTTCAAAAACCCGATTCTGTTGAAATCAGATTTCGAAAAAATTCAGCAACAGTTTCCTGAAATAAAATATTTCGATATTTCAAAAACCGAAGTAAAAGTTCCTGCGGGTTGGCTCATTGAAAAAGCTGGATTTAAAGGAAAACGTTTTGGAGATGCCGGAATTCACAAAAACCAAGCATTAGTTTTAGTAAATTATGGCAATGCGACAGGACAAGAAATTCTAAACGTTTCAAAAGACATTCAGGAAACTATTTTCAAAAAATTCGGCATCCATATTGAGGGCGAAGTAAATGTAATTTAACAAAAAACAAATTGTTAGCCCCCTTAGATTATTTTGGTAATAAATTGATTAATTTTATGTTTCATTCTACTATCTAAAAAATTAAGTTATCAAACGATGTATACTCCAGAAATCTATAAAAACGAAAATCAAGAAGAAATAAAGAAATTTCTCCAAGAAAATAGTTTTGGCATTCTAATCAACCAAACTAACGGGAAATTATGGGCAACTCATATTCCGTTAGAATTAGACACGAATGAAAACGGAGCCACTATTTTATCTGGGCACATTTCCAAAGAAAACCCACAGTGGAATGGTTTTATAGACAACGACCAGGTTTTAGCTGTATTTTCGGGACCGCATTCCTATATATCCTCGTCATGGTACGACCATGAAAATGTTCCTACATGGAACTATATTGCCGTTCATGTGTATGGCAAAATTAAAATTATAGAAGGGGAAGCCGTAATAGAATCCTTGAAAAAACTTGTTGATAAATACGAACAAAAATCTGAAAACCCAGTTCGTATAGAAGATTTATCTCAAAAAATCATGCTGCAAAGTCGCGGTATCGTAGCCTTTGAAATTGAAATAACCGAAATTCAGGCAACGAGAAAAATGTCGCAAAATCGTGATGAAAAGAATTACCAAAACATTATCTCCGAATTAGAAAAAGCCAATACAAATCAGTCCGTTGCTGTTGCAAATGAGATGAAAAAATGTCCCCTATAAATTCTTTAGAAATTTACACATTCTATTTAACAATTTACAATTCTATTCATACCTTTGTAGTCTCCCGAAATGTCGGGATTATTAACTCATTAAACTCCGATGCTTATACTAATTCTTTACTTTTTTATATTTATTGTTTCGGTTCAAATTTTGTATTATCTGGGTGTTTTTGGAAAGTTTGCTTTTGCCAAGACCCAAAAGATAACTCCAAAAAAAATTCCGATTTCAGTGATTGTTTGTGCCAAAAACGAAGAAGAAAATGTAGTTAATTTTATTCCATTACTGGCGGAACAAAACTATCCTGATTTTGAAATTGTCCTGATTGATGACGCATCAAGTGATTCTACTTTGGATATTTTTGAAGGTTTTGAAAAGCAATATCCTAATGTTCGTTTAGTAAAAGTAAAGAACAACGAAGCCTTTTGGGGAAACAAAAAATATGCATTGACATTAGGAATAAAAGCAACCAAAAAAGAGTATTTATTATTCACCGATGCGGATTGCTACCCCACTTCGAAAGGCTGGATAACCGCTATGAGCTCCCAATTTACCATGCAAAAAACAATTGTTTTGGGTTATGGTAAATATGAAAAAATACCTAATTCATTCCTGAATAAAACAATTCGTTTTGAAACTTTATTGACAGCAATTCAATATTTTTCATGGGCAAAAGTCGGACGTCCTTATATGGGTGTTGGAAGGAATTTAGCCTATAAAAAAGAAGAGTTTTTCAATGTAAATGGATTTATCGAACACATACAGATTCGTTCAGGTGATGATGATTTATTTATTAACCAAGCTGCAAAAGCTAAAAACACCACTATTGCCTACACACCAGAAAGTTTTACACTTTCTAAACCAAAAACAACATACAAAGAGTGGCTGATTCAAAAAAGAAGACATGTTACTACAGCCAATTACTATAAGCCATTTGATAAAATACAATTAGGACTTTTCTATTGTTCGCAATTACTATTTTTTGTATTACCCATTATATTATTGGCATTTCAATTTCAATGGATATTAGTTTTAAGTTTAATCGCATTACGCTATTTAGTGGCATGGATTGTGGTAGGACTTTCAGCAGGTAAACTTAAAGAAAATGATATTAAGTTCTGGTTTCCTATAGTTGAGATTGTACTTATCTTAACACAAATTAATGTTTTTATTACAAATATATATTCAAAACCGGTACATTGGAAATAAATATACAAATAGAAAAAGCAAAACAGGGCGATCAAGCTGCCTTTACTTTTCTATTGGATTATTATTGGAATGAAGTATATGGTTTTATGCTGAAACGCACCGAAAACGAAACCAATGCCGAAGATATTACTATCGAAACATTCTCGAAAGCTTTTGATAAAATAGCCTCTTACAATCCAGAATTTCAGTTTAACACCTGGCTTATTGCTATTGCAAAAAATGTTCATATCGATTTATTACGAAAAAAGAAATCGAGTCTTTTTGTCGAAATTACCGACGAACAAGACCAGCAAGCCTACAATATAGCTGACACTGCTCCATCTGCCGAGGATGAATTGATTACCGAGCAAAACCTTTCTCAATTATTACAGTTCATCAAAGAATTGAAACCCCATTATCAAGAAGTAATTCAGTTACGCTATTTTCAGGAAATGAGTTATCAGGAAATTGCCAATAAAATTGACGAACCATTGAGTAATGTAAAAATTAAATTGCTTCGCGCCAAAAAACTGCTGGCAGAAATTATTCAGAATAAAAGATAGTTTTTTTATTGGGTTTCTTCGTTTATTTGATTCTTCTTTTAATTGGTTTTTAACGTTTCGCATAAACTGTCAAAAAAACAATCTAAAAACAATCCCTATTTCACATACTAAATTTCTTGCTATTTGCGTTGTAAAACAAAAACAGTTCTGCTTATGATTTAATTAGTACTTAACCACTAAATCCATAAATTATGTCAAAACTAAGCATTTACGAGACCGGCTGGATTAACCTAGTTTTCCAAGACCGAAGCAAAGAATACGGCGCGTATCAATTGCGTCAAGAAAGCACCAAAACGACATTAATAGCACTTTTTATAGGTGTGTTGTTTTTATTATCGGCCTTGAGTGTTCCTGTAATCTTGAACTATTTTAATCCCAATGCAACTGTCACGATACCTATTCCTGACTTTACAAATACTATAGTGCAACTTTCTGACATAGTACCGAATGAGCTTGAGCCAAAAAAAACACTTCCTGAAGTAAAAACCCAAAACACTGCTATATCCATCAGAAGTGCCCAACTGGTAAATCCTGTAATTGTTCAAGCTGCGCAAGCCAATCAGGACATTGCAAAAAACACCGAAAATACCAGCGCAACAAATACCATCACTGAGGGAACAGGAACTATTGGGATAAATCCAAGTACTACTGCAGGAACAGGAACAGACACTGCAATAGCTGCTGATATGGGAAACACAATTGTCAATGCCGTTTCGCTGGATAAACTTCCAGAATTTCCGGGTGGAATTAATAAGTTCTATTCGTATGTGGGTACTAATTTTGAAAAACAAGAAATAGAAGGCAGTGGTTCGATTCGGGTTTATGTTTCTTTTGTAATTGAAAGAGATGGAAGCATGACTGACATTCAAGTAAAAAGGGATCCCGGTTATGGATTGGGCAAGGAAGCCATCCGAGTACTAAAATCTTTAAAAACGAAATGGTCGCCAGGAATGATTGGCGGAAAAGCAGTGCGAACCGCCTATAATCTTCCAATTACGGTACAAATGGAATAATTATATAAACGAGAAAAGCAGCATCGAAAGGTGCTGTTTTTCTCGTTTATATACGTTTCAGAAATAGTTCTTTAAAACCACAAAAAGTTCTAACTTAGCCCTGATAGAGCCGATATCCTCGTAGCGTAGTGAAGAGATAAAGGCGAAAGCAGGACAACTGCTACTTAAAATAACAATACTTCTTGCTCCTAATGCAGCTAGTACAATTGCATTAAATAAAAGGCTAAACGAATCCACAAATAAACTCTATTACTTATCTTTGTGTTTCGAAAATTGAAATATGGAAACTGTTTTAGAAAATACTTTACCAACTGGAAAACCGAAATGGTTGAAGGTAAAACTGCCAATTGGCCAAAAATATACGGAGCTTCGCGGCTTAGTAGATAAATATAGTTTGAACACGATTTGCACCTCTGGAAGTTGCCCAAATATGGGTGAATGCTGGGGCGAAGGAACGGCTACATTCATGATTTTAGGAAATGTATGCACACGATCTTGTGGTTTTTGTGGTGTAAAAACCGGAAGGCCAGAAACTGTAGACTGGGATGAGCCTGAAAAAGTGGCGCGTTCTATCAAACTTATGAATATCAAACATGCTGTAATTACAAGTGTTGATAGAGATGATTTGAAAGATGGCGGATCAATTATTTGGATTGAAACCGTAAAAGCCATTCGCCGAATGAACCCAAACACGACACTAGAAACGTTGATTCCTGATTTTCAAGGAATCGAAAGAAATGTTGACCGAATCGTGGAAGCCAATCCGGAAGTGGTTTCGCATAATGTAGAAACCGTTCGTAGATTGACACGTGAAGTTCGGATTCAGGCAAAATACGACCGAAGTTTAGAAGTGTTGCGCTACTTAAAAGAAAAAGGAATCAACAGGACAAAATCTGGGATAATGCTTGGACTTGGTGAGCAAGAAGAAGAGGTTTTTCAAACGATGCGAGACTTGCGTGAAGCCAATGTTGATATTGTCACGATAGGTCAATACTTGCAACCAAGTAAAAAACACTTGCCCGTAAAGGAATTCATAACTCCTGAACAATTTGCAAAATACGAGCAATTTGGCCTAGAATTAGGTTTCCGTCACGTAGAAAGTGGGCCATTAGTTCGTTCCTCCTACAAAGCACAAAAACATATATTATAGTCGAAAGTCGTAAAGTAAAAAAAGTCGAAAGACGTGAATATTTTACTTTACGGCTTTACGGCTTAAGACTTTACGACTTATGATAAGAATTGCCATAAATGGTTTTGGAAGAATTGGACGCAATTTATTTCGTCTTCTTTTAAACCATCCCAATATTGAAGTAATTGCCATAAATGATATTGCTGATAAAAAAACAATGGCGCATTTAGTAAAATACGATAGTATTCACGGTGTTTTACCACAGGCTGTCAGCAATGATGAAAAAGGAATTCTGGTAGATGGAAATCATTTTTTGTTTTTTCACGAAAAAAATATTTCAAATCTGGACTGGAAAAGTCTAGACATTGATTACGTTGTGGAATCTACCGGGAAATACAAAACTTTTGAAGAGCTAAATTCCCATATTATTGCTGGAGCCAAAAAAGTGATTCTCTCCGCGCCATCAGAAATTGACACTATAAAAACAGTAGTACTCGGAGTAAATGATTTTATACTTGACGGTACAGAAACAATTATTTCGAATGCAAGCTGCACTACCAATAATTCAGCACCAATGATTAAAGTAATCAATGAACTTTGCGGAATAGAGCAAGCCTACATTACTACAATTCATTCCTATACGACAGACCAAAGTTTACACGACCAACCCCATAAAGACTTACGCAGGGCACGTGGCGCAAGCCAATCTATTGTTCCTACAACAACTGGAGCGGCAAAAGCACTGACAAAAATATTTCCTGAATTTGAAGGAAAAATTGGAGGTTGTGGCATTCGTGTTCCAGTACCAGATGGGTCCTTGACTGATATTACCTTTAATGTAAAACGTGCCGTTACCATAAATGAAATAAATTCGGCTTTTAAAGCGGCATCACAAACTACTTTAAAAGGTATTTTAGATTACACTGAAGACCCAATTGTTTCCGTTGATGTAATTGGCAATAAAAATTCTTGTATATTTGATGCACAACTCACTTCTGTAATTGATAAAATGGTAAAAGTAGTGGGCTGGTATGATAATGAAATAGGATACTCGTCTAGAATAATTGATTTAATCCTTTTGACAGACATTAAAAATAACTCCTAAAAAAATCAGTAACAAATGAAATATTTTTTCGTTTATATACTTTTTTTTAATCTGTTACTGTATTCTCAACCCAAAGAGAAAATAGATAGCATAGCTTACTACAGCAGTTTGAGTAACACCAATATTAAAGACAACAATTATAAAGACGCTTTATTCCACACTCGAAAAGCGATACTTTACGCAGAAAAAAACAAGAATATTCAAGACCAAGCATCACAACACTTCACTCTTGGAAAACTATATTATGATTTAAAAAAATATGATGATGCCATTGAATCGCTGCTAAAAAGCTCCAATTTATATGCAACCTTAAAACCCAGCTCCAATCAAGCGAACATTTATTATTACATAGGTTTATGTTATATGGCAGAGCATGATTTTGAAAATGCTGCACTGCATTTTGATAAAGCTAAATCCATTTATACCAAATTAAAAATTCCAGATATTGCTGAATTACTAACTCTTCAGGAAGGACTGATGTATAAATCTCAAAACAAATTAGATTTAGCTTTATCAGTTTTCAAAACTATCATTGCAAAACCTGATCATCCTATTTTAGCAGATACGAAAGCAGAAGCCTTATACCAAATGGGCAGTCTTGAAGCCCTAAAAAACAGGAATAATTTAGCTTTGAGCTATCTTAATAAAGCATTAGATCTAAATAGTAAAACAGAGAATCTAGAACAAAAATCTAATATTTTGCTCGCTTTGAGCACTCTACATGAAAAAACATTAGATAAAAATAACGCCTATTCCTATTTAAAACAACATCTCAATCTAAAAGAACGTATTGAAATTTTAAACGACAAGAGACTTGATATTGATGACTACACAAAATTTAGAGAATCCGAACGCTTAAAAGAAATTATACAAGCCGACAATAAAAACAAAGAGCTACAAAAAGCAAGTAGGTTTTCTAAACTAATCAGTATTCTTGCCATTGCTTTGATTTCAATTTTATCCTTGTTAAGCCTGTCATTGTACAAAAACAACATCATCAGAAATCAATCTAATTTATTGTTACAAGAAAAAAATAAAGAATTAGAAATCGCCAAAAATAAAGCCGAAAAAGCATCCAAAGCAAGAGCTGAGTTTCTCTCGACAGTAAGCCATGAGCTTCGAACGCCATTGAATGCTATAAACGGCATTACGCACTTATTACTGCAAGAAAACCCAAGGGAAACTCAAATGGATTATTTAACCTCGTTAAAATTTTCAGGAGATTATTTAACTAAATTCATCAATGAGATTTTAGAAATCAATAAAATCGAATCCCATAAAGTTCAAATCGAACACAGCAGTTTTAACTTAAAAAAGCTTTTGAAAAACATTCAAAATTCCTTAAAAGAGCTGGCGCTAGTAAATGACAATCGTTTTATATTCGAAATCGACCCTGCCATACCCGATTATCTAAATGGCGACATTACAAAATTATCTCAAATCATATTAAATTTGATTAATAACGCACTAAAATTTACAAAAAGCGGAGTCGTTACCGTAATTGCAAAACTCGATTCGAAAACGGATAAAAAAGCCACAATCCATTTTGAAATTACAGATACTGGAATAGGAATACCTGAAGATAAATTACACAGTGTTTTTGATAGTTTTTCACAAGGTTCTATTGAAGTCAACAGAAAATACGGCGGAACTGGCTTAGGGTTGACTATCGTCAAAAAATTAACTAAAATCTTGGGCGGACAAATAAAACTTAAGAGTACAGTAGGTAAAGGCTCGACATTTTCTTTTCATTTACTGTTTGAAATAAGTACTCAACCTTCACGCATTGAAATAAAACCAAAAACTGACGATCAAGCAAAATTATTAAACAAAAAAATACTACTTGTAGAAGACAATAAAATTAATCAAATGATTTCTAAAAAGATGCTCGAAAGAAAGGGTATTACTTGCATTACAATTGATTGCGGGGAAGAGGCTATTGAAGCAGCACGAAATAATAAATTTGATTTGATTCTGATGGATGTTCATCTACCGGGAATGAACGGAACCGTAGCTACTCAAGAGATAAGATTGTTTGACACTGTAACACCCATCATAGCGCTTACCGCTATTTCATTGGATGAAAACCGTGACATGTTATTATCTTTTGGTATGAACGATGTGATCACTAAACCGTTCATACCAGAAGAATTTTATACTGTAATTGCTGAATATATTTAGTGATTAATATTTTAAAATCAATTCTCTAATCAGCGTTCTCACCTTTGGCTCTGCACCTTTGGCGGCTTCTAAAACTTCCTCGTGCGAAATAGTCCCAATACTTTCTTCATTACCCATATCGGTTATTACAGAAATTCCAAATGTTTCTAAATCCATGTGACGTGCAACAATTACTTCGGGAACAGTAGACATTCCTACACAATCCGCTCCCACAATTTTTACCATTTTATATTCAGCCAAAGTTTCATAAGTAGGACCTTGCAAGCCCAAATAAATTCCTTCATGAACTTCAATATTTAGTTCCTTTGCTAATTCAGTGGCTTTAGCAATCATTTTTCGCGAATAGGGCTCGCTCATATTTACAAAACGCGGTCCAAAACGTTCGTCATTTTTACCACGCAAAGGATGTTCTGGCGTCATATTGATATGATCCGTAATCATAATAATAGCTCCAACTTTATAACTTGGATTTACACCACCAGAAGCATTTGAAACTACTAATTTCTCAACACCTAAATATTTCATCACACGCACAGGAAAAGTAACTTCTGTCATCGAGTACCCTTCATAAAAATGAAAACGTCCTTGCATAGCCACGACGTTTTTAGTTCCAATTGTTCCAAAAATCAATGCGCCTTTATGTCCTTGCACTGTTGATACTGGAAAATTTGGAATTTCATGGTACGCTAATGTATATTTCACTTTTATTTCATCAGTGAAACTACCTAATCCAGAGCCTAAAATCACTCCGTACTCTGGTGTGAAATCAATTTTCTCTTTAATATAACTAACGGTTTCTTGAACTTGTTCCCACATAATTTATAATTGTTTTATCAAAATTTTGACTTTCTGAAATAAAAGCACTTTTTATAGGCAGATAAAAAAGTTGTTCATTAGGCAAACTCCCTTTCAATCGCATATAATCTTTTTCAGTAGTAATAATGATGTTGTTTTGAGCTGTTTTTGTTATTTCTAAAATGTCTTTTTCGGTAAAATTATGATGGTCTGGAAAAGACAAACAGACATCATTAGTGTTTTTCAAATACGTAAAAAACGGTTCCGGTTTTGCAATTCCTGCAACTAATACTTTGACAGTTGACTGAATTTCATTTATATTCACTTTCTGCTTTTCTCCATACACAAAAGTGTCATAGGCTATAAAAGTAAAGTATAATTGTTGGTTTACAGAAAGTTTTAACCTCTTTCTAATATCGTTTTGTTTGTCAAGTGAAAGATCAAAAGGGCATTTAGTAACAACAATTAGGTCTGCTCTTTTGGCTCCACTTCTGGTCTCGCGCAAATTTCCTGTGGGTAACATGCAATCATCCGAATACAAATCACCGTAGGAAGTCAGTAAAATGTAAAAACCCGCTTTTACTTTTCGATGTTGAAAAGCATCGTCTAACAAAATAACTTCCGGTTTTTCTGGAAGAGAAAGTAACTGTTCGATCCCATTTTTCCTATCAGCATCAACGGCAACTTGGATTGATGGAAATTTTTCAAAGAACTGAAAAGGTTCGTCACCCAATAATCTGGCATTTGAATTGGCTTGCGCCAAAATAAAACCTTCTGATTGTCTTTTATAACCCCTACTCAGCGTAGCTATTTTATATTTCTCAGATAACAACCGAATTAAATATTCAATTTGGGGTGTTTTTCCGGTTCCGCCAACACTTAAATTCCCAACAGCAATTATAGGTAGATTAAACGAGTACGATTTTAAAACACTTATATCGAAAAGAAAATTCCGAATACTCGTTATCACACCATATAAAATGGCAAATGGGAATAGTAATTTTCGAAGTAAATTCATTTTACGAAAGTAGAATAAATTATCTTTGATTTAAAATTTTGTTTCTTTTGTTTACTGTTTAAAGTTGATCAATAGCTAACTTTAAACGGTAGACTTTAAACTAAAAATCATGAAAATCAAAGAAATAATTTCCGTACTCGAAGAAATGGCGCCACTCGCCTATGCAGAAGATTTTGACAATGTGGGGTTATTGGTTGGAAACCAAGAATCAGAAGCAACAGGAATTTTGGTTTGCCACGATGCTTTAGAAAATATCATTGACGAAGCGATTACAAAAAACTGCAATATGGTCGTTTGTTTTCATCCCATATTATTTTCGGGCCTAAAAAAAATTACGGGCAAAAATTACGTAGAACGCGCTGTAATTAAAGCCATAAAAAACGACATTGCCATTTATGCTGTTCACACAGCACTAGACAATCATCAAGACGGCGTGAATAAAATATTTAGCGATGCGCTGGGATTGGTAAACACTAAAATCCTAGTTCCAAAACAAAATTTTATCAGAAAATTAGTGACTTACACCATACCTGAAAATGCGGAGAAAGTGAGAAATGCACTTTTTGATGCGGGAGCAGGCAACATTGGCAACTATGAAAACTGCAGTTTTAATTCGAAAGGAATTGGAACTTATATGGGAAATGAACGCAGCAATCCTCAAGTAGGCGAACGATTTGAGTTTGTACAAGGCGATGAAATCAAAATCGAAGTTACTTTCGAAAAGTATTTGGAAAATAAAATTCTGAAAACATTATTCAAAAGCCATGCGTACGAAGAAGTTGCGTATGAAATTTATGCGCTGCAAAACCAACATCAAAATATAGGATTGGGAATGATAGGTGAATTAAAAAATCCGATGAGTGAAAAAGAATTTTTGCTTTTTGCCAAAGAAAAAATGGAATGCGGCGGAATTCGACATTCCAGTTTTACAGGTGCGTCAATTAAAAAAGTAGCAGTTCTTGGTGGAGCAGGAAGTTTCGCAATAAAAAATGCAATTCAGGCTGGAGCTGATGCTTATTTGACTGCCGATTTGAAATACCATCAGTTTTACGAAGCCGAAAACAAGTTACTTTTGGCAGATATTGGTCATTTTGAAAGCGAACGTTATACAAAAAATTATATTGTAGAGTATCTTCGGAAAAAAATACTTAATTTTGCAGTTATTTTATCAGAAGAAAATTCAAATCCAGTTAAGTACTTATAGAATATGGCGAATACGAAAGAATTAAGTGTTGAGGACAAGTTAAGAGCAATTTACGATTTACAATTGATTGACTCTAGAATTGACGAAATCAGAAACGTAAGAGGTGAACTTCCTTTAGAAGTAGAAGATTTAGAAGATGAAGTGGCTGGTTTAACCACACGTGCAGAAAAATTGAAAGGAGAACTTGAAGTTATCGAGGATCTAATCAAAGCAAAAAAGAATGGAATTGATGAGCACAAAGAGGCTATCAAAAAATATACTAAGCAGCAAGAAACGGTTCGAAACAACAGAGAATTTAATTCGTTGACTAAAGAAGTTGAATTTCAAGAATTAGAAATTCAATTGGCTGAAAAACAAATTAAAGAAATGAAAGCTTCTATCGAACACAAGAAAGAAGTAATTTCAAATTCAAAAGAAAGATTAGAAGCAAAATCAAATCACTTAAAGCACAAGAAATTAGAGTTAGATGCTATTATGGCTGAAACTGCTAAAGAAGAAGCATTCTTATCTGAGAAATCAGCAGAATATCAAGCTTTAATAGAAGATAGATTGATGAAAGCGTATACTAGAATTAGATCAAGTGTTCGTAATGGTTTAGCAGTAGTTTCCATCGAAAGAGGAGCATCTGCAGGATCATTCTTCACTATTCCACCACAGACACAGGTAGAAATTGCTTCTAGAAAGAAAATCATTACTGATGAGCACTCTGGAAGAATATTAGTCGACAGTGTATTAGCTGATGAGGAAAAAGAAAAAATGGAACAAATGTTCGCTAAGTTTTAAATCTATTTAAGTCCCGATGTGTATCGGGACTTTTTTATTATGAATAAATCGCTGTATTTTATATTCACTAAATCAATTGGACTATACATTAACACTTTAAGTTATTTGTTTCCCAAAAAAGCAACGCAATTAGCGTATGCCCTTTTTAGTGAACCTAGAAAAGGTCGATTATCAAAAAATAAGCTTCCAGAAATTTTATCTACAGCACAATCTGAAACATTCCAGATTCGTGATAATTATTTTCAAACCTATTCTTGGAAAGGAAATGAAAACACCATTCTTTTAGTTCACGGTTGGGAAAGCAATGCGTCGCGCTGGGAATTACTACTACCCTATTTACAAAAATCTGGAAGCACTATTGTTGCCATCGATGGTCCAGCACATGGATTATCAAGCGGAAAAGAATTCAATATTCCTCAATACGCCGAGATTATTCGTATCGCTGTCGAAAAATTCAAGCCGCAATACCTAATCGGTCATTCTATTGGTGGAAAAACCTGTTTGTATTACCAATCCATCTATCAAAATGATACCCTTAAAAAAATGGTTGTTCTTGGAGCACCAAGTGATTTCAAAATCATCCTGAACAATTACATTGAGTTATTAAGTTTAAACACTACCATTTCAAAATCTTTAGAGGCATATTATCTCAACAATTTCAATCTCAGCCTCGAACAGTTTTCAGCTAAACTATTTGCATCAAAATTAAATATCAAAGGATTAATCGCCCATGATAGTGACGATACAGTCGTTTTATTTGAAGAAGGCGAAAAAATTGCTGAGGCTTGGAAAAATGTAATTTTTATTAAAACAAAAGGCTTGGGGCATAGTATGCACGACGATGAGTTGTATAAAAAAGTCTCCCGTTTTTTATTTGAATCGGACAACTAAAAATAGTTTACAACTGTCTGAATTATTCAAATAACCGCATAAACGATTAAACAAATTGCTTACTTTTACAGTATGGAAGAAAATTTAAAACGTCTCAACAAATTCATTGGAGAAACTGGTTATTGCTCTCGTCGTGAAGCGGATAAAATCATTGAAGAAGGTCGTGTGACCATCAATGGAATTGTCCCTGAACTAGGCACAAAAGTTTCCCCAAATGACGAAGTGCGTATTGACGGAAAATTAATCCGTGAGAAAAATGAGAAACCCGTTTATCTTGCTTTCTATAAACCGGTAGGAATCGAATGTACCACCAACCTTGATGTTCGCCATAACATTGTCGATTACATCAATTATCCCAAACGTATTTTCCCAATTGGGCGATTAGATAAAGCCAGTGAGGGATTAATTTTCATGACTAATGATGGCGACATCGTTAATAAGATTTTACGTGCCAGAAATAATCACGAAAAAGAATACACCGTAACAGTAAACAAATTAATTACTGATCGTTTTATCGAAAAAATGGGAAATGGAGTTCCTATTTTGGATACTATTACTAAAAAATGTAAAGTAGAAAAAATCAGTTCTACCACTTTTAAAATTATTTTAACGCAAGGTTTAAACCGTCAGATTCGTAGAATGACAGAATACTTAGGGTATGAAGTGACTGCCTTAAAACGTATCCGAATTATCAATATCTCACTAGATATTCCTGTAGGTCGTTATCGCGATCTTACTGATGCTGAAATGATAGAAATGAATCAACTTATCGAACCTTCTATTAAAACAGAAGAAGGAAGTTTGCAAGATGCAGATAAGCCAAAAAGAAGGACCGAATTCATCAAAAGAGACGACCCCAGATTTAAGAAAAGAGGCGATTATTAGTATAAAAAAAAAGCCTTTCAAAAATTTGAAACGCTTTTTTTTTAGATTCAAAACCACCTTTTTCTTTTAAATAAAAACACTCCAAAAGCAGATAATAGCACCGATACGGCAATAACAATCCAAATTCCATATTTATTTCCTTGTAAGTTATTAGGAACGTTCATTCCATACAAACTAGCAATCAAAGTGGGAATCATCAATATAATTGAA
>JAGOJA010000064.1 GCA_017995345.1 Flavobacterium sp. | reverse complement strand
AAACGTTGCTCGATAAAGTACGGACGCATATCAAAAATAGCTTCTACTTTTTTAGCAATTTCACCATTTGTCAAATCCACTTTTGAAGTTCCGTAGGTGTCAATAAAAATACCCATTGGTTTAGCTACACCAATAGCATACGAAACCTGTACTAAAATCTCGTCAGCAACGCCCGCTGCAACTAGATTTTTAGCGATGTGACGTGTAGCATAAGCCGCACTTCTATCTACTTTACTTGGATCTTTTCCAGAGAATGCACCTCCACCGTGAGCACCTTTTCCACCATAAGTATCTACAATGATTTTTCTTCCTGTTAATCCAGTATCTCCGTGCGGTCCTCCAATTACGAATTTTCCGGTTGGGTTAATGTGGTATTGGATAGCATCATTGAATAAATGAGCATGCGTTGGATTTTTTGCAATAATCCTTGGAATCAAAATTTCAACGATGTCTTTTTTGATTTTTGCAAGCATTGTAGCTTCTTCGTCAAAATCATCATGTTGTGTTGAGATTACAATAGCATCAATACGAGTTGGCTTATTGTCATCGCTATATTCTAAAGTTACTTGAGATTTAGCATCAGGACGTAAATAGGTAATTTCGTTATTTTCACGTCTTAAAATGGCTAATTCCTGCAATAATTTATGAGATAAATCAAGTGCCAAAGGCATGTAATTTTCCGTTTCATTGGTAGCATAACCAAACATCATTCCTTGGTCACCAGCGCCTTGCTCTTCAGGGTTTTTTCTGTCAACACCTTGATTAATGTCAGCAGATTGTTCGTGAATAGCAGAAAGAATTCCACAAGAATTGGCTTCAAACATGTATTCGCTTTTTGTGTAACCAATTTTTCTGATTACGTCACGAGCGATTTGTTGTACGTCTAAATAGGTATTTGATTTTACTTCACCAGCCAAAATTACCTGGCCAGTAGTTACTAAAGTTTCGCAAGCTACTTTTGAGTCAGCATCAAATGCCAAAAAATTATCAATTAATGCGTCTGAAATTTGATCTGCAATTTTGTCTGGATGTCCTTCGCTTACAGATTCTGACGTAAATAAATAGGCCATAATAATTATTATTTTAAAATTAAGCGAGAAAAAATAATTGCTGAAAAGGACTAAAGGAGGGTTCCTGCTTTAGCATTTTTTCTACTGAAAATTTTTCAGTATCCATAATGAATTTGTTTCATTATGAAGAGGTTGCAATCAGTTCAAATTTTTCCTCTTGTATTCGGGTGCAAATGTATGAAACCATTTTGAATTGCAAATTAATCTTTTGTTTTTTTTAATCTAAATAAAACCAATCTAGCTTATCCTAGTTGCCCTATGGGATTTGTAAAATAAACGGTTTTTTATTTGGTTAATTCAAAAAAAAATTGCAAATTTGCTTTGTCAAATAAGAAAAAAATGAAATTATTTACTACCAATATGTTTTGTATGATGCCGGAGTCGTCCGCAGAGTTTACTATTGTGTAGTTTTAAAATTTAAAATATATAATTATGACCTCTGCTAGATGCAGAGGTTTTTTTATGAAAAAAAATGAAGTATACAACAAAAATAAAATCAACTATTACTAGTAAAACCAACAGAACTATTAAAATCTAAACATTATGAGTACACAAAAATTTGAAACAAACGCATTACATGCAGGACACGATGTAGCAAAAACCGCAGGAACCAGAGCTGTTCCTATCTATCAAACAAGTTCTTATGTTTTCAATAACTCTGAACACGCAGCTAAAGTTTTTGGTCTTGAAGAGCCAGGATTCATTTACACCAGATTAAATAACCCTACAAATGACATTCTGGAACAGCGATTAGCTACTTTAGAAGGAGGAATTGGTGCAGTCGTTACCGCATCTGGAACTGCTGCAATCACAACTGCATTGTTAGTCTTGCTAAAAGCGGGAGATCACATTGTGGCTTCAAACAGTTTGTATGGC
The DNA here is from genome assembly GCA_017995345.1 of Flavobacterium sp. Taxonomy (GTDB): domain Bacteria; phylum Bacteroidota; class Bacteroidia; order Flavobacteriales; family Flavobacteriaceae; genus Flavobacterium. The sequence goes on along the minus strand of JAGOJA010000064.1, from coordinate 14,252 downwards.
GGAACATATAATTTATTTAAAGTTACCTTACCAAGATTAGGGATTACCACCACATTTGTAGATCCATCTGATCCATCTAATTTCAAAAAGGCTGTCCAAGAAAACACTAGAGCATTCTTTGTAGAATCTTTGGGGAATCCAAAATTAGATGTGTTGGACTTAAAAGCTATTTCGGCTGAGGCCAAAGCATCTAAAGTTCCTTTCATTGTTGATAACACGGTTGCGTCTCCATATTTATTGAACCCAATTCAATTCGGGGCTGATATCGTTATTCATTCTTTGACAAAATACATCACCGGTAACGGAACTTCGCTAGGAGGTGTGATTATTGATGCAGGAAACTTTGATTGGACCAATGGGAAGTTCCCTGAATTCACAGAGCCTTCTGCAGGTTATCACGGATTGGTATACCATGAAGCCCTTGGTAAAGCAGCTTTTATAGCTAAAGTTCGTATCGAAGGCTTACGTGATTATGGCGCTGCTTTGAGCCCATTTAATGCGTTCCAAATTATTCAAGGCCTAGAAACTTTGCCTATTCGAATTCAAAGACATAGTGAAAACGCTTTGGCTTTAGCCCAATGGTTAGAAAGTCAAGAGGAAGTAGCATGGGTAAATTATCCAGGATTAAAATCGAATAAATATTATGTTCTAAGTCAAAAATATTTGCCAAAAGGACAAAGTGGAGTAGTTACTTTTGGGTTAAAGGGCGGATTTGATGCTGCTAGAAAAGTGGCCGATGAGACAAAAATATTTTCTCTTTTAGCAAATATTGGTGACACAAAATCGCTGATTATTCATCCGGCAAGTACCACTCATCAGCAGTTGTCTGACGAGGAACAAATTGCAACGGGAGTTTCTAAAGATTTAATTAGACTTTCAGTTGGTTTAGAGGATATTGAAGATTTGAAAGGGGATTTAAAAACCGTTTTCGAAAGCATAAAAAAATCACAATTGATATAAAAAGTAGTTTTTTGAAGAGTCAGAACACAGAAAAACTTTTTGTGCCTTAAATAAGTTCAAATGCAGTTAGTTTTTCCTGATTTTGTTTGGATATCTAAAAAATAATTTGCATATTTGATTTTATAAAAAAGTAACAATGAAAAGTAAAATTTGTAATATGTTTAAAGTCGCACAGGATAAATCCTGAGGGTCGCTTATTGCATAATTTTTAAATTAAATTATATAGCAAAAGCTTCCCGAATAATGGGAAGCTTTTTTTTTTGAATAAAAAGAAACAGAATAAGTTTTACAGTAACAAAAAAACATAAATGAATAACCTGCAAATCCAGAACACAAATAATTCAACTGTCAATAGCACGATTTGTGTCAAAGCCTTTGTGTGTAATTGCGTCTGTTGAGCCCAAAAGTATAAGTTATAAAACACTTAAAACCCTTTTGGATATGGATCTAAAAGGGTTTTTTGTTTTTCTGAATGTATTTCAAATTTTAAAACATAATTGCAATGAAGTCGAAAATGAGTAAAAAACCTAACAACTAAAAATTTATGAGCACAACAAAGTATTTTTCAAAAACATTTCAGTTATTAAAAAGCCTTAATTTCAGAAATAAAAAAAACTATGAAAACGATTCTAAAAATGAATTAATTCATCCTAGATTCGAGATTTCCAAAGATGATGTATTGGCACGAAAATTAGTGCCCAATTCATTGCTTTTTCTAATGTATTCAGAAGAGAATGAAGAGTTGTTCGTTTAAGAAGCCCGATTTCACTTCGGTTTTGAGATATTCAAAAAGGTATTTTAAAGTTGTTGTTGTTTTGACGGAGTAAGAAAATAAAATTAATTTACTTTTACTTCGTCAGAATAACAATTGTGTGTGGATTATCATTTGATACTTCATTGAAGCCAAACACAAAAATGAATTCGCAAAAAAATTTGGTTGTTTAAAAAAATAGTAGTTAATTTGCTTCATTAAGTTCACAAACGTATTGAAATGTTATAAAGAAAGGCAGAGGGATTAGACCCGATGAAGCCTTAGCAACCCTTCGATTTATCGAAGAAGGTGCTGCATTCTACCACGCTCATCGTGGAAAGATAACACTAAGAATTTGTCTAGATTACTCCTAGCTTTCTTTCTAATATTTCCACACACAAATCAAAAATTATAAAAGATTTGAAATTGGAAAATAAACCTACATCTATTACATTACAAAATTTCACGACCGAAAGTGGCGCTTTTTATGCTGCCTTAAACTTAACTTTTCAAGTTTTTGGTGCTCCCTTGCATACTGCCCCAATTATCTTAATTAATCATGCTTTGACCGGAAATTCCCAAGTTATTGGTGAATCGGGTTGGTGGAATGATATCGTGGGCGTAGATAAAACCATCGATACTAAAAAATATACAATTGTCTCTTTTGATGTGCCAGGTAATGGTTTTAATTCGGCTACTATCGAAAATTACAGAGATTTTATCGCAAGAGATATCGCTAGGATTTTCATTTCGGGACTTCAATTTTTAAAGATTGATAATTTGTTTGCTCTCATTGGCGGTTCTGTTGGTGGTGGAATTGCTTGGGAAATTGTGGCTTTGGAGCCTAAATTGACACGAAATTTTATTCCCATTGCTACAGATTGGAAAGCGACGGACTGGTTGATCGCTAATTGTTATTTGCAAGAGCAAATCCTTAATAATTCTAGAAAACCTATTGAAGACGCCCGCATACACGCTATGATGTGCTACCGAACTCCAGAATCTTTTAAAGAAAAATTTAATAGAGACGTTAATGTACAGCTAGAAACTTTTCAAGTGGAGAGTTGGTTGAATTACCATGGGGAAAAACTAGAGAAAAGATTTCAGTTGTCAGCTTATAAGATGATGAACCAACTTTTAAAGACGATTGATATTACTCGGAATCGAGAATCTTTAGAAGCGGTTATTTCAAAAGTAGAGGCTAACATTTATATTGTGGGAATCAATTCGGATTTGTTTTTTACGGCAAAAGAGAATAAAGAAACGTACAACGAGATTAAGAAATTTAAAAACAATGTATTCTACAGTGAGATTGACTCCCAACACGGGCACGATGCTTTCTTGATGGAATACGAACAATTAGACAATTTATTAGAAGTGGTCTTCAAAAATAAAAAACAAATGAAAGTACTAAAATTTGGCGGAAAATCTTTAGCAAACGGCGAAGGGATTAATACAGTTTTGAATATTATTGAAAGTAAAATAAAACAGCAAGAAAAGATTGCGGTGGTAGTTTCAGCAAGAGGAAACGCAACTGATGAACTTGATGATATTCTCACTATTGCGGTCAAGAACGGTAATTACAAACCACTTTTAGAAAGTTTTAAAACCTATCAAAAAGATGGTTTTGATGCGGTTGATTTTTCGACTGAATTTGATAAATTAGATAAGCTTTTTGAAGGCGTTAGCTTGATTGGTGATTATAGCGTGAAAATACAAGATCAAATTTTAGCACAAGGCGAAGTGCTTTCGGCTAAATTGGTGGTGTTTTTATTGAACCAAAAAGGTATTTCTGCTAAATTAGCTGACACCAGAGAATTGATTATTACCGATTCTAATTTTGGGGATGCGCAACCATTAGACACTATTTCTAAAAAGAATATCATCCAGATTTTCAAAGAAAACAAAGATTCTGTTTTAGTAATTACTGGTTTTATTGGTTCGAATGCCAAAAATGAAACCACTACTTTGGGTAGAAACGGAAGTAATTATACCGCATCATTGATTGCTAATTATATCAATGCCGAAGAATTACAAAATTTCACTCACGTTGATGGAATTTACACGGCTAATCCAGAATTGGTTTTAGATGCTAAAAAAATTGAATCGTTGTCTTACAGTGAAGCAAATGAAATGGCTAATTTTGGTGCAAATATTTTGCACGCCAAAACAATTATTCCCTTATTAGATAAAAACATTCCACTTCGAATTTTGAACACATTCAATTATGAAAATAATGGAACTTTAATTACTTCTAATTCTAATAAAGAAGGAATAAAAACACTTTCAGTTCTAGAAAATGTAGCATTGGTAAACTTAGAAGGAAGAGGATTGCTAGGAAAAACAGGTGTTGATGCGCGTATTTTTAGAGTGATGGGCGATAATGATATTAGCGTAAGCATCATTTCTCAAGGTTCTTCAGAAAGAGGAATTGGTTTAGTCGTAGCGGCGGATAAGGCGACAAAAGCCATGATTGAATTGGAGAAAGAATTCGAAAGTGATTTTTATTCAAAGGATGTAAATAAAATTACGGTAACCGACGATGTTTCGGTAATTTCTATCATTGGACAGGATTTAAGCACGTTTCATAAGCCTTACACGGCATTGATAAAAAATAAAATTGTTCCCATTCTTTTCAATAATACGGTTACGGGCAAAAACGTGAGTTTGGTGGTTAAGAAATCGCAACTTCACAAAGCACTAAATGTTATTCACGGAGAGATTTTTGGTGTATCCAAGAAAATTAACATTGCTATTTTTGGACATGGTTTAGTGGGCGGAACGTTAATTAATCAGATATTAGAATCAGCTGCTGCAATCGAAAAAAGAAAGGGTATAAAGCTTAATGTTTTTGCCATTGCCAATTCAAGTAATGTGCTTTTAAATAAAAACGGTGTTACGCCAAACTGGAAAAATGAAATCCAGAATAATGGTTTTTCCTATACGATCGAGGATGTTATTGGGTACGCAAATGAGCATCACTTGGAAAATTTGATTGCCATTGATAATACGGCGAGTGCTGGTTTTGTCACCAATTACATTCCGTTAATAGAAAGTAGCTTTGATTTGATTTCTTCTAATAAAGTAGCGAACACTTTAAGTTATGGTTTTTATAAAGAATTGCGAAAAGCATTAGCAGATAATCAGAAAAATTATTTGTACGAAACTAATGTTGGTGCAGGTTTACCCCTTATTGATACTATAAAATTATTGCATCTTTCGGGCGAGAATATTACAAAGATTAAAGGAGTTTTCTCTGGAACATTGAGTTATTTGTTCAATAATTTTTCTGCGAAAGACGTTCCGTTCAGTGATATATTAAAGGAAGCAATTGATAACGGATATACTGAGCCTGATCCAAGAGAAGATTTGTGTGGAAATGACGTAGGAAGAAAATTATTGATTTTGGCCAGGGAATTGGATTTGCATAACGAATTTGAAGAAATTGCCATTCAGAATTTAATTCCAGAACATTTACGTGAGGGAACTGCGTCAGAGTTTTTGACTAAACTGAAGGAGTTTGATCCTATTTATGCTAAAATAAAAGCAGAACAAAAACCAAATCATGTGTTGCGATACATAGGGGAATTATCCGGTGATTTGCAAAATGACAAAGGGAATCTAGAAGTGAAACTAGTTTCGGTACCTGCGGATACGGCTTTAGGAGGCTTGAAAGGTTCAGATTCTTTCTTCGAAATTTACACAGAATCGTATGGAGATAGACCAATAGTGATTCAAGGCGCGGGAGCAGGATCAGCCGTAACGGCTAGAGGTGTTTTTGGAGATATTTTAAGATTATCAGATAAAGGGTAGCGAAGAAACAAGTAGTGTTCAGTTTTGAGTATTCAGTAAAATAAAATTAAAATCCGCGTTTAGAATCTGTTTTTTTGTGAAAGCAAATACGTTTCATCCGTGTTCCATAAATAAATAGTATTATGAAGATAACATTAAACAGAGTAAACGACAATTTCCACTTTGAATTAAAAAACGAAAGAGGACATATAGTTAACGTTGATAGCCGACCAGAATTTGGGGGAAACGATATGGGCGCAAGTCCTATGGAGTTAGTATTGATGGGTGTTGCAGGCTGTAGCGCCATTGATATGATTTCGATTTTGAAAAAACAACGCCAAGAAATCACTTCTTTCAAAGCTGAAGTTGAAGGAGAACGAGTGCAAATAGGTGAGGCAAAACCTTTTAAAGATATTCACTTGGTTTTTTACTTAGAAGGTGATATAAAAGAAGACAAAGCAGCAAAAGCAGCACAACTGTCTTTTGATAAATATTGTTCCGTTTCTAAAACATTAGAACCTACAGCTACAATACATTATAAAGTGGTTTTGAATGGTATGGAATTGGCAAAAGCTTAAATCCTTAACTTAGAACTAATTAAAAAGCAATACTATTTTGTGAATCTCTGAGTTTCCTTTGTGAATCTTTGTGAAACACTTTTTAAATTAAATAGAATGAACGAACAAGAATTTGGTTTTGAAACCCTAGCCATCCGCACACAAATTGAAAGAACACAGTATTTAGAACATTCGGTGCCTTTGTATTTATCCTCGAGTTTTGTTTTTGAAGATGCCGAAGATATGCGCGCTTCTTTTACAGAAGAAAAAGACAGGAATATTTACAGTCGTTTCAGCAATCCTAACACGACTGAGTTTGTAGAGAAAATTTGTAAGATGGAAGGTGCCGAAGCGGGGTATGCTTTTTCAACTGGAATGGCGGCAGTTTATTCGACATTTTCAGCTTTGTTGAGTGCAGGCGACCATATTGTTTCTGCGGGAAGTGTTTTTGGTTCAACACATGCCTTGTTCACGACTTATTTTCCAAAATGGAATATTGAAACCTCGTATTTTGATATTAATAAGCCAGAAACGATTGAGAGTTTCATCAAACCAAACACAAAAATTCTTTACGCCGAATCGCCTACGAATCCTGCTGTCGATATTATTGACTTACAACTATTAGGGGATATTGCTAAAAAACACAATTTGATATTGATTATCGATAATTGTTTTGCAACGCCGTATATTCAAAATCCAATACAATTTGGAGCCCATTTAGTGGTGCATTCTGCTACAAAGTTAATTGACGGACAAGGAAGAGTTTTAGGCGGAGTTACAGTGGGAAGTGAGGACTTGATTCGTAAGATTTACTTATTCGCCAGAAATACGGGACCTGCAATGTCACCGTTTAACGCTTGGATTTTATCTAAAAGTTTGGAGACATTGGCAGTTCGTGTCGAAAAACATTGCGAGAACGCATTTAATGTAGCCGAGTTTTTAGAAAAGCATGCAAATGTAAACAGTGTGAAATATCCATTTTTGAAATCACATCCGCAATATGAAATTGCCAAAAAACAAATGCGTTTGGGTGGGAATATCGTTGCTTTTGAAATCAAAGGTGGAATTGAAGCGGGAAGAGCGTTTTTGGATAAAATAAAAGTGTGTTCACTTTCTGCAAATTTAGGAGATACAAGGACAATTGTAACACATCCAGCCTCGACAACACACAGTAAATTATCAGTTGAAGAACGTTTGGCTGTTAGTATTACCGATGGTTTAGTACGTGTTTCAGTAGGTTTAGAAACCGTGAAAGATATTATAGCAGATTTAGAGCAGGCTTTAGCATAGATTTTAGATTTGTGAATAATGATTTTTGATTGTAGTTTTGACATTGGTACAAAAAGTTAAAAAGCACGGTGCTGTTTTTTTTTAACATTAAAAATCGTAACTCTTTATTTGAAAATAAATAATCTATAAAATGCTTTCAAAAAAAACAAAATACGGAATTAAAGCCTTGACTTTTTTGGCTCGCCAGGAAGATCAAACGCCAGTTGCTATTGCTGATATTGCTAAAAGTGAGAATATTTCAATCAAGTTTTTGGAAAGTATTTTACTACTGTTACGCCATTCGGGGTTTTTAGGAGCCAAAAAAGGAAAGGGAGGAGGGTATTATTTGATTAAAGATCCAAAGGATATCAACATGGCTCATGTTTATCGCATTCTTGAAGGGCCAATTGCTTTGTTGCCTTGTGCGAGTCATAATTTTTATGAAAAATGTGATGATTGTCAAGATGAGGTCACCTGCGCAGTACGTAAATTAATGACAGAAGTACGTGATAATACACTCAAAATACTTGAAAACAATACACTTGCGGATATTGCTTTTTAAGTTGTAAGTGCTAAAATAAAAAAGAGTCTTTCCATGTTGATACAGTGAAAGACCCTTTTTGTTGACTATATAATTGGTGTTGTTAAGCCATAAAAACAAGCTTGTAACCTACGAAAAATAGCATGCCTGCAATGGCATTTCTAAGTAGTAAATCGGGTATTTTTCCACTTAGCATGCTCCCTACAAATATTCCAGGAAGTGATCCTATCAATAGCTGTCCTAGTAGTCCTAGATCTAAATTTCCCATTGTAGCATGTCCTAATCCTGCAACAAGAGTTAAAGGAACTGCATGTGCAATTTCAGTACCTACCAATCTTGGAGTAGCCAACAGAGGGTATAAGAAAAATAGAGTTACCGTTCCTAAAGCTCCTGCACCAATTGAAGTAAGGGTAACTACTGATCCAAGCAAAACTCCAATAGCAACAGTTAGTGCATTCTGGGTTTTGCTTTCAGAGTGAAACTTATCTCCAGCGTGTTTTTGTGAAAATACCAACAGTTTCTTTTTGAATAAAACAGCGATAGATGTCAAAAGAAGTGCCCAACCCAAGCTGTATTTAATTACCGTATTAATAGCCGAAATGTCTGTTTTAATGCTGTGAAGTATCCATAGAGTTAGCAATGCGGCAGGTACACTACCTAACGAAAGCCATGCTGTGATTGACCAGTTAATGTTCTGCTTTTTATGATGTACATATACGCCGCCCAGTTTAGTAAAGGCTGCATATAGAAGGTCAGTTCCAACAGCGGTAGTAGGGGGAATTCCAAACCATAATAAAATGGGAGTCATTAACGAACCACCCCCCACACCTGTTAGACCTACGACAAAACCAACTACTAAACCTGCAATTATAAACCCTAATTGATAATCCATAACAGAAATTTTTCGACAAAAATAAAAACTATTTTATTATTATCCTATGGGGATTGTAGACTAAATGAAATGTTTTTTTAAAAATTATGTAATAATTAAAATTAAAAGGTTTTTTAAGAGTGATCGTGAAGGAAGTCCGATTATTTTTAAATCAAAACTATTTTTTCGCCATCGAGGCTAATGTGCTTTTGTTGAGTGATTAAGTTGTGGTGAATTTTTATACAGAAAAGCAACATTTTGTTTTGTAGTTTAGAAATAAGTATTATTTTTGCGCAGTAATCTATTAAACCGATAGGGTAATAGATTTTATTTAAAAACACAAAAATGAGTGCAACAATCGTTCAGACATTAATAGAAAAAACAAAAGACCTCTCAATAGAGGAAACATTTACTTTTTTGGCTAATGAGTATAAAGGTAAGGTGGTTTTCTCAACTTCATTTGGCCAAGAAGATCAAGTTATTACTCATTTAATAGGTCAAAATGATTTATCAATCAATATTTTTACTTTAGATACAGGCAGGTTATTTCAGGAAACTTATGATGTTTTTCATAAGACATTAAAAAAGTATAAAAAGGAAATTAAGGTTTATTTTCCGGAAGCTTCTGAAGTAGAAAATTTGTTAAATCAAAAAGGACCAAACAGCTTTTACGAATCAGTAGAGAATAGAAAAGAATGTTGTTTTATTCGAAAAGTGGCGCCTTTGACCAAAGCATTGAAAGGAAATTCGATTTGGATCACCGGTTTGAGAGCCGAGCAATCAGAAAACAGAAATGACTTAGACCTTTTTGAATACGATGCAAAATTCGATATCATAAAATTCAATCCATTGTTAAAATGGACTTTGCAAGAAGTTTCAGCTTATTTAGAAAAAAATAACGTGCCACAAAACGCACTACACAAACACGGATTTGTAAGTATAGGATGTGCGCCTTGTACCAGAGCAATTACTCCTGATGAGGACATACGAGCAGGCAGATGGTGGTGGGAATCGAGTCACAAAGAATGTGGTTTACACCAAAAATAAATAGGAATTAAAAATAAAAATAGCCACGAATTCACGAATTAGTTTAAATCAATTAAGCTTTTATTGATTGTAAAAATTCGTGAATTCGTGGCAAAACAAACAAAAAAATGAGTTCAATATTAAAAACAAACGCGTTAGAAAGCGAAGCGATATACATTTTTAGAGAGGTGATTTCTCAATTTGATAAGCCGGTTTTGCTTTTCTCTGGTGGAAAAGATTCAATTACATTGGTGCGCTTGGCACAAAAAGCATTTTTTCCTGCCAAAATTCCTTTTCCATTATTGCACGTAGATACGGGACACAATTTTCCAGAAACCATTGCTTTTAGAGATAAATTGGTAGCCGAATTAGGGCTGGAATTAATCGTGCGTAATGTGCAAGATGCTATTGACGAAGGGAAAGTAGTGGAGGAATCCGGGAAATATTCGAGTAGAAACAGTTTGCAAACGACCACACTTTTAGATGCAATCGAAGAATTCAAATTTGATGCTTGTATTGGTGGAGCTCGTCGTGATGAAGAAAAAGCTAGAGCTAAAGAGCGTATTTTCTCGGTACGTGATGATTTTGGACAATGGGACGAAAAAAATCAACGTCCAGAATTGTTTGATTTATTGAATGGAAAAATAGAAAATGGACAAAACGTTCGTGTATTCCCAATTTCGAATTGGACCGAATTGGATGTTTGGAGCTATATTGAACAAGAGCAAATCGAAATTCCATCCATTTACTTTTCACACAAACGTAAAGTATTCTTGAGAGACGGTATGATTTGGTCGCATTCGCCTTTTGTTTATCAGGAAGAAGACGAAGAAATTGAAGAACGTATTGTTCGCTTCAGAACCGTTGGAGATATGAGTTGTACCGCAGCGGTTGATTCTTACGCAGCAACGATTCAGGAAGTAGTTGGTGAAATTAGAACGTCAACTATATCCGAAAGAGGAGCCAGAATAGATGACAAGCGCTCTGAAGCTGCAATGGAGAAAAGAAAACAACAAGGGTACTTTTAGAATCCCCTCCCCAGCCCTCCCCAAAGGGGAGGGAGTTGAAACTGGATCAGTGTTGGTTTTGAGTTTTTGGAAAACAAAGTAGAAAATAAAAAGAGAAATATTAATTTATAACAATATACCAGACTCGTCTCCCTCCCCTTCAGGGAGGGTCGGGGTGGGGAAAAAGATATGGAAGTTTTAAAAATAGCCACAGCAGGAAGTGTAGATGACGGTAAGAGTACTTTAATTGGAAGATTATTGTACGATACGCAATCCTTAACTACAGATAAATTAGAAGCAATAGAAAAAAGTAGCAAGCAAAAAGGATATGATTATTTAGATTTTTCCTTAGCTACAGATGGTTTAGTTGCAGAGAGAGAACAAGGAATTACTATTGATGTAGCTCATATTTATTTTTCGACGGCCAAGAAAAGTTACATCATTGCCGATACTCCAGGGCATGTAGAATATACTAGGAACATGGTTACCGGAGCTTCGACTTCGCAGGTGTCTATCATTTTAATTGATGCCCGTAAAGGAGTTATTGAGCAAACGTACCGTCACTTTTTCATCAATAATTTATTGAGGGTAAAAGAAGTGATTGTTGCGGTTAACAAAATGGATTTAGTTGATTATTCGGAAGAAGTATACAACAAAATAAAAGCTGATTTTCAAGCTTTAAATGCAAAAAGCACATTCAAAGAGCAAGTGGTGAGTTACATTCCGTTGAGTGCTATTAATGGTGGGAATGTAGTTAATAAATCAGAGAATATGCCTTGGTACTCAGGGCAAACGGTTTTGGAACATTTAGAAGCCTTAGCGCCAGAAGATGTTTTTGAAACAGGAAAAGCGCGTTTCCCTGTTCAAACGGTTATCAGACCAAAAACGGAAGAGTACCATGATTTTAGAGGATATGCCGGAAAATTATACGGGAACACTATCAAAGTTGGCGATGCGGTGACTGTTCTTCCTTCTTTAACAGAATCGAAAGTGACTCATATTCACTTTTTCGACAAGCAATTTGACGAAGCTACAGCAGGTTCTTCGATTACTTTGGAGCTGGAAAATGATATCAATGTGACAAGGGGCGACATGATTGTGAAATCGGATGAGCTTCCTAAAATTGAAAAGGATATTAACACAACGATTTGTTGGATGGACAGCAAAAAGTTAGTTGCTGGCACTAAATATTTGATACAACACAATACGAACCGAGTTTTGGCAAAAATTGAAAGCGTGAAAAACGTAATCGCAACAGATTATTCTGGGGTAACACCAGCGACTCAATTGAATATTAATGAAATAGGCGAAGTGAATATTAAATTGAGCAAAGCGTTGTATTTTGATACTTATAATGACAACAAATCAAACGGCGCTTTTATTTTAATTGATGCTGCAACCAACACAACTGCGGGAGTTGGTTTTATAAGGTAAATCTCCACCCCAACCCATCTCAAAGGGAAAAGAGACATGCTAAACGAAAAATTTCTCTATAGTTAAGAGCTTTCTTTTTGCCGTAAGAATAAAATAATAATAACGTTAACAGAAAAATAATATTTCCAGTTTCGACTCCCTCCCCTTTGGGGAGGGTTGAGGAGGGGGTAAACATCACGACAAAAATGCAAACTTTTAGAACAGAATTAGAAAATCCAATCGTCCAAAAAGAAATAATTGAATTAGAAAAAAAGATTCATGCCTTTCGTGGAGGAACAATTGATGGCGAGCGTTTTCGTAGCCTTCGTTTAGCAAGAGGAATTTACGGACAACGTCAAGAAGGCGTACAAATGATTCGTATCAAATTGCCGTACGGAAAAGTAACTAGCGAACAATTAGTGCGTATTACAAAAGTTTCGGATGAATATTCTACAGGTCGTTTGCATATTACCACACGTCAAGATATACAAATTCATTATGTAAGTCTTGACAGAACTCCTGAGCTTTGGGCAAATTTAGCGAAAGATGATATTACGCTGCGTGAAGCTTGTGGTAACACCGTTCGTAATATTACAGCAAGTGAATTAGCAGGAGTTGATGTAAATGAACCTTTTGATGTTTCACCTTATGCACACGGAATGTTTCAATATTTGTTACGAAATCCTATTTGTCAAGAAATGGGACGTAAATTCAAAATTTCATTTTCTTCTTCTGATGAGGATACCGCTTTAAGTTATTTGCATGATCTAGGATTTATTCCAAAAATTGTAAATGGCGAAAGAGGATTTAAAGTGATGTTAGGTGGCGGACTAGGTTCACAACCCATACATGCAGAATTATTAAGCGATTTTATTCCTGCAAATCAAATTGTGCCAACGGCTGAAGGGATCATTCGAGTTTTTGATAGACATGGAGAACGCAATAAAAGGATGAAAGCGCGTATGAAATTTTTAATCAAAGATATTGGGAAAGAAGCCTTTCTAGAATTGGTTGAAAAAGAGAAAAAAGCAATCGCATTTGAAACATACGAAATCGACATTACAGGATTTGAGGAAGCGATTCCTGAACCTTTACTAGAAGTGCCAAAAGTTACAATTACGAATCCTCTGGCGTATGAAACTTGGAAAGCATCTAATGTTATTCGTCAAAAACAAAAAGGGTATGTTGCTATTGGTATCAAAGTGCTTTTAGGTGATTTTTATACCGATAAAGCGAGAGTTTTAGCAGACTTAATAAAAAATTATGCGGCTAATGAATTGCGTTTTTCATTGCGTCAAAATATTGTGATTCGGAATGTAAAAGAGGAAAATCTTCCTTTCTTTTATCAAGAATTGGCTAAATTGGACATGGTTGCCTTAGGGTATAATTCAACTGCTGATATTACCGCTTGTCCAGGAACGGATACGTGTAACCTAGGAATTGCTAGTAGTACAGGAATTGCTGAAGAACTAGAGAAAGTTATTGAAGCCGAATATCCACAATATAAAAACCACAGTGAAATTGAGATAAAAATTAGTGGTTGTATGAACGCTTGCGGTCAACATAATATGTCTGCGATTGGTTTTCAAGGGATGTCAATCAATGCCGGAAAATTAGTTGCTCCAGCCTTGCAAGTTTTATTGGGAGGAGGAAATTTAGGAAATGGAAATGGTCGTTTTGCTGATAAAGTGATCAAAATTCCTAGTCGTAGAGGACCTGAAGCGTTGCGATATATTTTAAATGATTTCGATTCAAATGGTAACGGAACTTCGTTTCTAAAATATTATGAAGAAAAAGGAGAGAAATATTTCTACGAAATTCTAAAACCGCTAGCGAATATAACGAACCTAACAGAAGCTGATTTTGTTGATTGGGGGAATGCGGATAACTATGTAAAAGCGGTTGGTGTAGGTGAATGCGCTGGAGTTGTGATTGATTTAGTGGCGACTTTATTATTGGAAGCCAAAGATAAATTGACATTTGCACAAGAAGCTTTTGAAGACAAGAAATGGTCGGATGCCATTTATCACGCCTATTCAGGTTATGTAAATGGTGCCAAAGCATT
>JAGOJA010000063.1 GCA_017995345.1 Flavobacterium sp. | reverse complement strand
CGAACCCTAACTTTATATAATTTTTTCTAAAAATTTTTTTAAAAAAACCTCCAAATTGCTTTGAAGGTTTGAGATTTTGGACCGGATTCGAACCCTAACTTTATATAATTTTTTCTAAAAATTTTTTTAAAAAAACCTCCAAATTGCTTTGAAGGTTTGAGATTTTGGACCGGATTCGAATCCTAACTTTATACAATTTTTTCTAAAAATTTTTTAAAAAAAACCTCCAAATTGCTTTGAAGGTTTGAGAGGCATCGTCCGGATTCGAACCGGAGTAGGAGCTTTTGCAGAGCCCAGCCTAGCCACTCGGCCACGACGCCATAATTGAATGGATGGCAAAAGTACTCAAAAAGTTTAGAGTTTAAAAATTTAAAGTTTAAAAATTTAAAAAAATAGTACAATTTAACTTCTGTATTCTTCCATTTCAATAGTAACTGCTTCAACATCACCGCCAATAGGAGGATTTATTTTAGAAACGGCAACAATAATTCTTGAAATCTCAGGAACTTCTTCAAAAATTCGCATTATAATACGGTGTGCCACATGTTCTAGTAAATCAGAGCGAATAGCCATTTCTTCTACAACTATGCGATTCAAGAGCACGTAATCTACTGTATCAGATAAATTATCCGTGATACTAGATTTTCTAAGATCAGTCTTCACTTCTAAGTTTACAGTATAGTCAGACCCAATTTTACCTTCTTCAATTAAACAACCGTGGTAGGAGTAGGTGCGGATATTTTTAAGTTTTATAATTCCCATTTTCTATTTTCTATTTTTTATATTTGCTAAAATAAAACAAAAAAATGTCAACTGAAGAAAAATCACTCCATTTTATAGAGCAAATCATTGAAGACAGTTTATCAAACGGTTTTCCTCAAGATAAATTACGTTTCCGTTTTCCACCAGAGCCAAATGGGTATTTGCACATTGGTCATGCTAAATCTATTTGTTTAAATTTTGGTTTAGGATTAAAGTACAATGCGCCTGTTAATTTGCGTTTTGATGATACAAATCCTGCTAAAGAAGAGCAAGAATATGTTGATGCTATCAAAGAAGATGTTAAATGGTTGGGATTTAATTGGACTGAGGAATTGTATTCTTCTGATTATTTTCAACAGTTATATGAATGGGCTGTTATCATGATTAAAAATGGTAAAGCTTATGTTGACAGTCAATCCTCAGAAGATATGTCACTACAAAAAGGAACGCCAACACAACCAGGTGTTGATGGACCTTATAGAAACCGTTCTATTGAAGAAAATCTTTCTTTGTTCGAAGGAATGAAAAATGGAGATTTCCCTGAAGGTAGTCATGTTTTGCGTGCCAAAATTGATATGACTTCAACTAATATGTTGATGCGTGACCCTTTGATGTATCGTATATTACACCGACATCATCATAGAACAGGCAATCAATGGAATATTTATCCAATGTATGATTATGCACACGGAGAAAGTGATTATATCGAGCAAATTTCGCACTCTATTTGTACATTAGAATTTGTAATGCACAGAGAATTGTACAACTGGTTTTTAGACCAAATTTATGATGAGTCAAATGTAAGACCACATCAGTATGAATTTGCCCGTTTGAACTTGAATTATACCGTAATGAGCAAGCGAAAACTATTGCAATTGGTACAAGAAAATATTGTAAATGGTTGGGATGATCCAAGAATGCCAACGATTTCAGGATTGAGGAGAAGAGGCTATACGGCAGCTTCTATTCGTAAGTTTTGCGATATTATTGGAGTTGCTAAAAGAGAAAATATAATTGATTTTTCGCTTTTGGAATTTTGCTTGCGCGAAGATTTAAATAAAACGGCTCCAAGAGTTATGGCAGTTTTAGATCCAATAAAATTAGTCATTACAAATTATCCAGAAGATAAAGAAGAGTGGTTGGAAGCCGAAAATAATCAAGAAGATGAAAGCGCCGGATTTAGAAAAGTTCCTTTTTCAAAAGAATTATACATTGAAAGAGATGACTTTCTAGAAGAGGCTCCGGCTAAGTTTTTCCGTTTGAGTTTGGGCAGAGAAGTACGTCTTAAAAACGCTTATATTATTAAAGGAGAACGTGTTGTGAAAGATGCGGCTGGAACTATTACGGAAATTCATGTAACCTATGATGAAGACAGTAGAAGTGGAAGTGGGAGCGAAGCTAGTCAGCGAAAAGTAGCTGGTACTTTGCATTGGGTTGCAATAAAGCATGCTTTAGAAGCTGAAGTTCGTCTCTACGATCGTTTGTTTATTGATGAAGCGCCTGACAGTCATAAAGAGAAGAATTTCTTGGAATTCATGAATCCTAATTCGTTAGAAATTGTTAAAGGATTTGTAGAACCAAGTTTAGCAACAGTTCAAGCTGGTGAAAAATTTCAGTTTCAACGTTTGGGTTATTTCAATGTTGATAATGATACATCTATAGGTAAAATTGTCTTTAATAAAACGGTTGGATTGAAAGATGCTTGGGAAGAAAAAGGCAAAAAAGAAGAAAATTTATTGATGAATACTCAAAAAGAAATCAATAAATATGTAAAAGAAAAGGATGAAAACAATGCAAATTTGATTCTAAACAACATTGTTGATAACATAAAAAGTATTGATAATTACAGTCTAATTATCCAGTCTCTTGTCAAAAATATTAAGAATGATAATAATTCATTGTTGTTCTCGAATTTAATTTTGCAACATTCAGATAAAGTACAAGTAAAAGATATTGAAGAAGAAGCATTGACAAAATTATATACAATGTCATTAAAAAGTCAAATGGCTGCTGTTAGAATTTTGGCTGTCGAAAATTTACAAATCGATTTGGAAAATTTCAATCTTTTTCAAACACAACTTTCAGAAATGAAAAAAAATGAAAAAAATGAAAAAGTTTTACAATTGTTAAATGAACTTAAATTTTGAGATTTTTATATTATAGATTTTATCAATTAAAAACCTTCTATATAGAGTGTTTTTTTATTATTGATATTATTTATAAAAATAGAAGTTTTAATATTTTTTATCAATCGAAAACAACGCATATAAATTGATTTTAAGACTCTTTTTTAGAAAATATATTTCTAAGTATGAAATTATAATAAATAACCAACAGCTTGCTTTTATTTACTTTTTTGGTTGTTTAATTCTACTTTAACGTGTTGTTAACAGGTTATTGTTAATAAAATTGTAACTTTATAAATCTAATTTAAAAAATATATAATTATGTCAAATAATGCAGGGAATACATTGGTTGCAGTTTTAACTGGAGTTGCTATTGGAGCAGGAATAGGGATTTTGTTTGCACCAGAGAAAGGATCAAAAACGAGAAAGAAAATCAAAGAAGGTTTTGATGATGTTAAAGATGATTTACACTATAAATTTGATAAAGTTTCTTCGAAATTGAGTGATAAATTAACGGTTGCTAAATTTGATTTAGAAGACACCTATCAGGAATTAGTTTCAAACATGAGTCATAAAACCGAAGAGGTAATTTCTTTTTTAGAAGATAAATTAGCCGATTTAAAAAAACAAAATGCAAAACTTCAAAAATAATTTGATTTGCCCATCTAAAAAATCTTAAAACAAACTACATGGCTTTTGAAGAATTAAAAGAAAATACAGTAGAAATTCAGGAGCAAATACATAATTATGTCAAGGCTAATAAATCTTACTATAAGTTATGGGGTTTCAAAGTAGCGATGAAATCGACTACCATGATGCTTAAATTCTCATTGATTTTTATTTGTTTAAGTATGGTTTTATTGTTTTGTTCTATAGCTGGAGCTTTAGCAATTGGCAAATATTTAGAAAATTACCCAGTAGGGTTTTTAATAATTGGTGGGATATATTTTGTAATTACGATCCTTTTATTTTTTATCAAAGATAGAATCGTTGAAGGACCTATATTAGAGAAATTTTCAGAAATATTTTTTAACGACTAACTGATGCAAAACAAAAAATATACTTCTTATGCTCAAATTGATAGGGAACTTGAAATTTTAAAGATTGAAAAAGAGATTAGTTATCAAAAATTGGTTTTTGGAGTACAGAAGACTAAAGAAAACTTAACCCCTCAAAACATTGTCAATGATTTGATTGGTACTTATAGTTCAGCGATTCCTTATGGAGCACTTGTTTCGGCATCAGTTCCATTTATAATTAAGAAAGCAGTTCCATTCATAAAAAATTGGATATCATCAAAAAGAAAAAGAGGCTCGTAAAAGCCTCTTTTTTTTGAATTTAAGTAGATTATTATTCTGTTTCAGTGTCCTCAGTACTTTGAGTCCCTTGATTTCCTGAATATTTATCTTCATTTTTTGGTTGTCTATTTGTTTTCTTCATCATTTCTCCAACTTGATTTGAGGCAGAAAATGATGCAACCATATTATTCAACATATCACTTCCAGCTTGTGGAGAATTAGGAAGCAAAATTAAATTAGAATTGGTATCTGCACCAATAGCTTGGAGTGTATCATAATGTTGTGTAACCACAATCAATGCCGATGCTTCCTGCGAATTGATACCTACTTTATTTAAGACATCTACACTTTCTACTAAACCTCTTGCAATTTCACGTCTTTGATCAGCAATACCTTGTCCTTGTAAACGCTTACTTTCTGCTTCTGCTTTGGCTTTAGCCACAATTCTAATTCTTGACGCTTCTGCTTCAAATTCTGCTACCGTTTTTTCACGATCTGCTGCATTAATTCGGTTCATTGCATTTTTTACTTGAATATCTGGATCGATATCCGTTACCAATGTGTTGATGATGGTATAACCATAAGTGGTCATAGCTTCATTCAACTCTCTTTTTACTGCAACTGCAATGTCATCTTTTCTTTCAAAAACATCATCTAATTTCAGTTTTGGAACCTCGGCACGAACCACATCAAATACATAAGAGGTAATTTGATCGTGTGGGTATTCTAGTTTGTAAAAAGCATCGTATACGGTGTCTTTTACCACCATAAATTGAACGGAAACCTTTAATTTCACAAAAACATTGTCTTTAGTTTTTGTTTCAATAATAACGTCTAATTGTTGTATTTTCAGATTTACACGTCCTGCAATTCTGTCAATTAATGGAATTTTTAAGTGCAAACCGGATTGTCTGATACTTAAAAACTTTCCAAAGCGCTCCACTACAACAGCCGTTTGTTGTTTGACAGTAAAAAATGAAGAAAGTAAAATGAAAAACCCAAAGACGAGTAGGATAATTAGAGCAATGTCCATATTGTTTTATATTAGTTAAAAATTAACTCACAATTTACAAATATTAACGTAAGGAAGCTCCTTATTAACATTTTTATAATAAAAAAAGGGTCATTCTTGTTATTTATAAGAAGGAAAGGCACCTAATTCACACGTTTTAATGTATGAATTAGATGCCTTTCCGGAAAAGTATATTTTTGGAAACTTATAAAGTAGCTATCGCTTTTTGGATTCTGTTGATTGTTTCGTCTTTCCCAATTACTTCAACGATATCAAATAGGTGAGGCCCTTTTAATGTGCCAACCAAACTCAAACGAAAAGGTTGCATTATTTTTCCTATTCCAATTTCGTTTTTTGTTATCCAATCTTTTACAATCGTCTCGATATTCATTGCGGTGAAATCAGTAATTCCTTCAACAACAGAAATTAATTCCTGCATTAATTTGGGTGTTTCAGGTTTCCAGTTTTTACTTGCTTTTTCATCGTAAGTAGTTGGAGCCACAAAAAAGAAATCACTCATTTCCCAAAATTCAGAAACAAAATGGGCACGTTCTTTGATTAAAGAAACGACTTTTATTAAGACATTATCTGCTACCGAATATCCTTTTTCATTCAAAATAGGAGCATAGGCTTGCGCCAAAGTAGTATCTTTCTGTTTGATTAAATACTGGTGGTTGAACCATTTGTTTTTCTCAGGATCAAATTTTGCTCCAGCTTTATGCACTCTGTTCAAGTCGAATGCTGCAACTAATTCATCTAAAGTGAATAGTTCCTTATCAGTTCCGTCGTTCCAACCTAATAATGCTAAGAAGTTGATTACCGCTTCTGGAAAAAATCCTTTTTCTCTGTAACCCGATGAAATGCCTTCTGGAGTTTTCCAATCCAATGGAAATACAGGAAATCCTAATTTGTCACCATCACGCTTGGATAATTTGCCGTTTCCAATAGGTTTCATAATCAATGGTAAATGTGCAAATTCCGGTGCTTGCCAACCAAAAGCTCTGTATAATAAAACGTGTAAGGGCATTGATGGTAACCATTCTTCACCACGAATTACATGCGAAGTTTCCATTAAATGATCATCTACAATATTAGCCAAGTGATAGGTTGGCATCCCGTCACTTTTGAACAATACTTTATCGTCTAAAAGATTCGTTTCAAATTTTACTTCACCACGAATAATGTCGTGCAAATGCAATGTTTCATTTACTGGAGTTTTAAAACGGATGACATAATGATCTCCAGCAGCAATCCTTCTTGCTGTTTCAGCTGCTGAAATCACTAACGAAGTGTCTAAGTGCTCTCGGTTGTGGTGATTGTATATAAAGGTTTTTCCTTGTTCTTCTTCTAGTTTTCTTGCTGCATCCAAAGCTTCTGCTGTGTCAAAAGCATAATAGGCATTACCAGAATTAATTAATTCAGCAGCATAGTTTTGGTACAACTGTTTTCTTTCGCTTTGACGGTAAGGACCAAATTTTTCATTTTTTCCAATAGTTTCATCCGGAGCAATTCCCAACCATTGCAGTGCTTCCATGATATATTCTTCGGCACCGGGAACGTAACGGTTTTGATCTGTATCTTCAATCCGTAAGAAGAAAACGCCATTATTTTTTTTGGCAAACAAATAATTAAATAATGCGGTACGAACGCCTCCAATATGTAAAGGCCCAGTTGGACTTGGTGCAAAACGCACCCGAACTTGTTTAGACATTGCTGTAAATTTTTTGCAAATATACTAATTCGATTACCAAACGGATTATTTGAAAATGAGATAATTTGTGATTAATGTGTTTATTATTTTAACATTTCTTTATTCATATAAATTATTACTTTTATTGGTTATAAAAAACAAAGCGTAAATTTTGGAAAAGCAACAATTTATTTATCAAAAATTAGAAGCTTTCATCAGAAAGTTTTATACCAACGAATTGATACGGGGAAGTATTTTCTTTATCGGTTTAGGATTATTGTATTTTCTTTTGACACTTTTTATCGAATATTTTCTTTGGCTCAAGCCAATGGGAAGAACGCTTTTATTTTGGACTTTTGTTGGGGTAGAAGTGTATTTGTTGTTTCGTTTTATTTTGTTTCCTCTTTTTAAATTAATCAAACTGCAAAAAGGAATTGATTATAATGAGGCTTCGGCAATTATTGGAAACCATTTTACGGAAGTGAGTGATAAGTTGACGAACTTTTTGCAATTATCAAATCCCAATGAACATCAAATCAAATCGGAATTAGTAGTTGCTTCGATTGAGCAAAAAGCCAATGCGTTACAACCAATACCTTTTGGCAACGCCATCAATTATAGCGGGAATAGAAAGTATTTTCCTTTGGCTTTAATTCCTATATTTTTGGTTGCTTTCTTTTACTTGTCCGGAAATAGCAATATGATTTCACAAAGTTTGAATAGGGTTGTGCATTTCAATTCAACGTTTCTGCCACCGGCGCCTTTCAAATTTGTTGTTTTAAATTCAAAGCTTCAAACCGAACAAGGGAAAGATTTCATCGTTCGAATTAAAACTGAAGGAAAAGTGGTTCCTGAAAATGCGATGATTTTTATTGATAATGAAAGTTATTTTATGGAGTCGTCTAAAGCAGGAGAGTTTGAATTTAAGATAGCGAAGCCTTCTACGAATGTTTTGTTCCACGTGGAGGGAAATGCTATTTCATCGCCAGATTATGAATTGAAAGTGGTAACCGTTCCTTTGATCGCTAATTTTGAAATGCTGTTGCACTTTCCTTCTTATTTAAATAAAAAACAGGAAATTATTAAAGGAACAGGAAATGCTGTTATTCCTGAAGGAACGCGTGTGACTTGGAAAATGAATACGCAAGCCACAGAAAATGTAACGTGGATAGATGGATTTTCGCAAGCTTCATTTTCTAAAACAGAAAACACCTTTGTTTTATCTAAAAATATATTTCAAAACACAGATTATCAAATCTTTACTTCAAATAGTAGCGTGAAAAACTATGATAAGCTAAATTATCAATTAAGTATTGTCAAAGATCAGTTCCCAGCTATTAATGTTAGCAATGCACCGGATAGTTTGAAGGTGACTAACAGCTATGTTTTAGGTCAAATCTCTGATGATTATGGTTTGACTAAATTACAGATTGTGTATTATGAAAGAGAGAAACCACAAACTGCCAAACGTGGAACACTTGCGATTAAGAGAAATACTTTTGAGCAATTCGTATTTTCATTTCCAAGTAATCTTCCAGTGATTCAAGGTGCTTCGTATGATTATTATTTTGAAGTTTTTGATAATGATGCAATCCATAATTTTAAAAGTTCAAAGTCTGCTGTTTTCTCTAATCGTGTTGCTACTGATGAAGAGAAAGAAGATCAAATTTTGCAACAGCAAAATGACAACATCAACGGATTGGAGAAGTCTTTAAAAAACCAAGATAAACAAATCTCGCAAATCGATAAGTTACAAAAAACCGGAAAAGAAAAAGAAAATCTGGATTTCAAAGATCAGCAGAAAGTTAATGAATTTATCAAACGACAAATGAAGCAGGATGAAATAATGAAAGAATTTACTAAAAAAATGAACAATAATTTGAAGCAATTCAAATCTGCTAAAAAGGATCAACTAAAAGAGGAACTTCAAATAAAAATGGATAGGGCGGAGAAGGAATTGGAAAAAAACGAAAAGCTTTTAGAAGAACTCAAAGAATTAAATAATAAAATTCAAAATGAAGAGTTATTGACAAAGTTGGAAAAGTTTAAACAAAACAGTAAAAACCAAATTAAGAATTTAGAACAGTTGGTTGAATTAACGAAGCGTTTTTATGTGCAAAAGAAAGCTGAACAATTGGGAGATAAATTGAATACGCTTTCTGAAAAGCAAGATAAATTATCCAATAGCGACAAGGATAATACATTGGAAAAACAAGAAAACATTAATTCCGAGTTTGATAAGATTAAGGAGGAATTTAAAGATTTAGAAAAGGAGAACAAAGAATTGAAATCTCCTTTGGATTTAGAAAAAGACAGTTCTAAAGAGAAAAGCATTGACGAAGATTTAAAGAAAGCTGCTGATGAATTAAAGAAAGATAACAAGGGAAATGCACAATCAAATCAAAAAAATGCTTCCAAGAAGATGAAAGAGATGGCGCAGAAAATGACTGAGTCTTTGGCGGGAGGTGAGCAAGAACAGTTGCAAGAGGATGTTGCGATGTTGCGACAAATACTTGATAATTTATTAGCATTTTCTTTATCTCAGGAAGAATTGATGTATCAATTTAAGAAATTTAAGTCGGGTTCTCCCTCGTTTAACAAAAACATAAAAATTCAGCAAGATTTAAAGCAGCAATTCAAGCATGTTGATGACAGTTTGTTTGCGATGTCGTTGCGCAGTCCGAAAATTGCCGAAAATATTACCAAAGAAATTGGCAACGTAATTTACAATGTTGATAATGCTCTTGCTAGTTTGAGTGATGCTCAAGTGCCAAAAGGATTGTCTCATCAACAATACACTATTGCAGCAGCTAATAAACTAGCTGATTTCCTGAGTGACATTCTTAGCAATATGCAAATGCAAATGTCAGGAATGGGTTCTGGGAAACCAAAACCAGGTCAAGGTCAGGAAATGCAGTTACCTGATATTATCAAAAAACAAGAAGGCCTTGGAGAGAAAATGAAAGAAGGTATTAGAAAGGGCGATAAGCCTGGTGATGGTCCAAAAGGACAAAACGGTAAAGAAGGCAAAGCTGGTGAATCCGGTCAAGACGGAGAAGGGGATGCACAAGCGATAATGGAAATTTATAAAGAGCAAAAGCAATTGCGCGAAGCGTTGCAAAACGAATTAAACAAACAAGGTTTGGGTGGCAGCGGGCAAGGAGCTTTGGAACAAATGAAGCAAATTGAAAAACAATTATTAAACAAAGGTTTTAAGAACGAAACACTTCAAAAGATATTGAATGTAAAACAAGAATTACTGAAGTTAAACTCGGCTATTCAACAACAAGGAGAGGAAAATAAACGTCAATCCGAAACTAATAGGAAGGTGTTTAACAATCAATCTAATGCGTTACCACCTACTTTGTTAGAATATTTAAATAGCATAGAAATATTAAATAGACAATCCTTACCTTTGCGCTCGAATTTTAATCAAAAGGTTCAAGAATATTTTAATAAAAAATGATCAATTTCAATTACGAAACCGAATTTAATTTAGAGAACGAAGAAGCGTATGCTACTTGGTTAGGAAACGTTATTACTTCGGAAAACAAAAAAGAAGGGGAGATAAATTATATCTTTTGCAACGATGAGTATTTACATAAAATAAACATGGAGTATCTGGCTCACGATACGTTGACTGATATTATTAGTTTTGATTATTCCATGGGCAATGAATTGCATGGCGATATTTTTGTCTCCATCGAAAGAGTAAAAGACAATGCAACCGA
The DNA here is from genome assembly GCA_017995345.1 of Flavobacterium sp. Lineage (GTDB taxonomy): Bacteria > Bacteroidota > Bacteroidia > Flavobacteriales > Flavobacteriaceae > Flavobacterium. Next base: position 5,643 of record JAGOJA010000063.1, on the reverse strand, counting down.
TTTTAAGGTTTTATTCAAAGAAGAATTAAAGCGCGTTTTGGTTCACGGTATTTTACATTATTGTGGTTATAAAGACAAAGGCGAAGCCGAGGAACTGGTAATGCGCTCTAAAGAAGATGAAAAAATAGCTATGTTTCACGTGGAACAATAATGCTATTTATAGTTTTAAAATTAAAGTGTTTCACGTGGAACATATAATTCAGATTTTAAAACAAGTTTACAATGTTTCACGTGGAACAAATAGATTGATTACAAAATTACAATCCCAAACAGGGATTAAATCACAAAAAAAGATGTTTCTAAATGAATATGATGTGATAGTGGTGGGTGCTGGACATGCTGGTTCTGAGGCTGCCGCTGCTACTGCAAATCTAGGGTCGAAAACCTTGTTGGTTACAATGAGCTTGCAGAACATTGCGCAAATGTCATGCAACCCTGCGATGGGCGGAATTGCCAAAGGGCAAATTGTGCGTGAGATTGATGCGCTAGGCGGATACTCAGGAATTGTTTCGGATCGTACTGCTATCCAGTTCAAAATGCTGAACAAATCCAAAGGACCTGCCATGTGGTCGCCACGTGTTCAAAGTGACCGAATGCGTTTTGCTGAGGAGTGGAGAATGATGCTGGAAGGAACTCCAAATCTTGATTTTTATCAAGAAATGGTAAAAGGTTTGATTATTGAAAACGGAAAAGTGAAAGGAATCCGAACTTCGCTCGGAGTGGAGATTCGTTCCAAAGCGGTTGTGTTGACCAATGGAACTTTCCTAAACGGATTGATTCATATTGGAGAAAAACAATTTGGCGGAGGAAGAGCTGGCGAGAGTGCTGCGTACGGAATTACCGAAGATTTAGTTGCGGCTGGTTTTGAATCTGGACGAATGAAAACAGGAACGCCTCCTCGAGTGGATGGTCGTTCTTTGGATTATTCGAAAATGAACGAAGAAAAAGGAGATGCAAAACCTGATAAGTTTTCGTATTCTGATTTGACGTCGCCGTTGACTCATCAGCGATCTTGTCACATGACGTACACGTCTCTTGAAGTTCATGATATCTTAAGAGAAGGTTTTGATCGTTCGCCAATGTTTAACGGCAGGATAAAAAGTCTTGGACCGAGATATTGCCCATCAATTGAAGATAAGATAAATCGTTTTGCAGATAAGGAAAGACATCAATTGTTTGTAGAGCCAGAAGGATGGAAAACCTGTGAAGTATATGTAAATGGTTTTTCAACGTCACTTCCAGAGGATGTTCAATTCAAAGCGTTGAGTTCGGTTGCAGGATTTGAAAAGGTAAAATTCTTTCGTCCAGGTTATGCTATCGAATATGATTATTTTCCACCAACACAATTGAAACATACTTTGGAGACAAAATTGGTTGAAGGATTGTATTTCGCTGGGCAAATAAATGGTACAACAGGATATGAAGAAGCGGCTTCTCAAGGATTGATGGCTGGAATTAATGCGCATTTAAAAGTGCATGGAAAAGCGCCGTTAATTTTAAAAAGAGACGAAGCATATATTGGCGTTTTGATTGACGATTTAATTACAAAGGGAACCGAAGAGCCTTACAGAATGTTTACCTCTCGTGCAGAATACAGAACCTTATTGCGTCAGGATAATGCTGATTTTAGACTGACTCCCATGTCATATGAAATAGGTTTGGCTTCAGAAGCGCGTTTGCGCAGAATGGATTATAAATTAAAGGAGTCTGAAAAAATGGTGGCTTTTTTTAAAGAAACAAGTGTTTCGGTTGCAGAAGCAAATCCTGTTTTAGAATCAAAAGGGACGGCGTTGATTTCGCAAGGGGATAAAATGTTTAAAGTTTTTTCTCGTCCACAAATTGATTTAGCAGATATCATGAAATTTGATAAGGTTACGGCTTATATTGCGGAGAATGACTTGGACCAGGAAATTTTGGAGCAAGCCGAAATTCAAGTAAAATATTCAGGTTATATCGAAAAAGAAAGAAATAATGCTGATAAACTGCTTCGATTGGAAGATGTGAAGATTCCTGAGGATTTTGATTATAATAAAATTAAGTCGATGTCAATTGAAGCAAAACAAAAGTTAAACAAGATTCGTCCAGTCTCCATTTCTCAAGCATCAAGAATAAGTGGGGTGTCGCCAAGTGATGTGTCAGTGTTGTTGATTTATATGGGAAGATAGTGATTTTAGATTGCAGATTTTTGATTTTAAATATCTGTTAGTATATTTCATGTTATTGATTTGAGAATGATTATTCTTTGTCTTTATTTTAGATTTTAGTATCATGTTTTTTTTACATCTAAACTAAAAAAACTTTAATTCTTAATCTTAAATCATTTTGTTCCACGTGAAACTACTTTGTAAAGCCCTGCTGTAATTGAAGAAACCGTAAAAAATAATAGTAATTATCTCTGAAAGCAGTCAGTGTGCTTTTCGGGGTTTAGTTTAAAATTTAAATATTAAAGCACTAGTAAGTAATGAATATTTCAAACCAAGCTCCTTTTTTGACGGTAAAAGATTATTCTGTTTCTCAGGAAATTTTTGATTTATACCATGACGAAAAATTGGACATGCTAATTACGTCTCCACAACCTAGTTTAGAAAATTTAGGGAAGTACTACGAAAGCGTAGATTATATTTCACATACAGACAGCAAACGATCTTTATTTGAAAAAGCATATCATATTGTAAAAAGTATTGCACTCAAAAACAAATTGAATTTAATCAATTCGTTGCAATTTAATAAAGGAAGGATATTGGACATCGGTGCTGGAACTGGCGATTTTTTATCGGTGGCCAAAGAAAACGGTTGGCATACCATAGGGGTAGAGCCAAGCGAAAAAGCAAAAGCGATTGCAAAAAAGAAAGGTGTTTCATTTGTTGGAGAAACTGGTGAATTAGAAAATCACTCTTTTGATGTGATTTCGATGTGGCATGTTTTAGAACATGTTCCTAATTTAGACAACCAAATAAAAGAACTGAAACGATTGTTAAAACCAAATGGAACTTTAATTATTGCTGTTCCAAATTTCAAATCATTCGATGCTAAACATTATGGAAAGTTTTGGGCTGCGTATGATGTGCCTATCCATTTTTGGCATTTTTCTAAAACAGCAATAAAAATGCTTTTCGAAAAAGAAGAAATGAAATTAGTACAAGTGCTTCCGATGAAATTTGACTCTTTTTATGTGAGCTTACTTTCGGAAAAATACAAGACGGGGAAGATGAATTATATAAAGGCCTTTTTTGTTGGATTGCAATCAAATTGGAAAGCCAGGAAGAATTTTGAGTATTCTTCACACATTTATATCCTAAAAAACAACTAAAAATCATTTTAAGCGCTTTTAAGCGTGTTTTTTAATTAATTTGAGGTTAATTATTGCTTTTTTAAACTAATTCGTTTAATCGAAAGATATGCAAGTTGGTTTTGATAGTTATAAATGATACATTCTAAAATCATAATAATAAAATCTTATATTATAAAAAAGTAGCATTTTTTAAACTTTATGTCAATACTATCTATTTTTTTATATTTTTGTCACCAATACTCAAAACTAGAAATTCATCAAAATGAAAAAAGCATTAGTAATTATCGCGTTATCAATTTCAATTGTTGCTTGTAACAAACCAGCAGAAGTTAAGGAAGTAAAAACAGCTTACATAGACACTTCTGAATTAATGAAAGAATATACAGAGGCCAAAGACCTTGAAGCAAAATATAAAACAAAGGCCGAAGAAAAAGGAAGACAACTAGAAGCGGAAATTAATCGTTTCAAGCAAGAAGCCGCAGGTTTTCAAGCTCAAGCACAAGCGAACGGTCAAGCATGGGCACAACAAAAAGGAGCTGAATTGCAAAAGAAAGAGCAACAATTGAGTTATGCACAACAAGCATTGTCTCAAGAATTGCAGCAAGAAAGCGGAAAAGAAATGGATTCTTTAGTAAGCGGTGTTAAAAAATTCATCAAAAGCTACGGTAAAGAAAAAGGATATGCATACATCTATGGAACTGGAGATGCAGCTTCAATTTTATACGCTGAAGACAAATTTGATATCACAAAAGAAATCATCAAAGCTTTGAACGATAAATACAAAACAGCTGCCAAAACGGAAGAAAAAGTACCTGCCAAAAAATAATTTTTTATATTAATTCAAAAACGGCCTTCGTCTATCCTTAGATTGAAGGCTTTTTTTTTGAAACGATCTTGCCTGAAGTCTGTTTGTTTGCCGCTTTTCGCTTTAATCTCTGATTTTGAAAGTATTTTTTTGATCCATCAATAGTGCTGCTCTTAGTCGTTCTTTTGTGGCTAAAAAAAAAATACTTTAACAATTTAGATAATTTCTGCCGCTATCGAGGTTCAAACACTTTGGATTAATAATCGTAAAATGTTTTCCAAAATGCGAATAGTATTCTTAATTTTCAATACTTTAGCTTTATAAATACACGCCTAATGCAAACCATTTCAGAAGCCGCTGCTTATACCTTACGATTTATCAATCAAACCCATCGATCTGTTTTTTTGACTGGTAAGGCTGGAACAGGAAAAACCACACTTTTAAGGGAAATTATCCAAACTACACATAAAAATACGGTAGTGGTGGCGCCAACGGGAATTGCCGCCTTGAATGCGGGTGGTGTAACGATACATTCCATGTTTCAGTTGCCGTTTGGAGGATTTATTCCGGATAATTCATCGCCTCAATTCTCTGAAAATACTAAGTTTGAAACCAAAGCTACGTTGCGCAGACATTTCAAAATGAGTGGTTTAAAGAAATCGGTGATTCGAAATATGGAATTGTTGATTATTGATGAAGTCAGTATGCTTCGTGCTGATTTACTGGATGCTATGGATTATATGATGCAAACCATTCGTAAGAAAAATATTGCTTTTGGAGGCGTTCAAGTTTTGTATATTGGTGATTTATTGCAGTTGCCACCGGTAATTCGGGACGAAGAATGGCGCACACTGAAAACCTATTACAAAGGAAAATTCTTTTTCCATTCCCATGTCGTACAGCAAAATCCGCCTTTATACATCGAACTATCCAAGATTTTCCGCCAGACGGATGATACATTCATTTCGGTTTTGAATAATTTGCGAAACAATGAAATATCCCAGCAAGACATTCAAACCTTAAACCAATACGTCAAACCTGATTTTGATTTAAAAACCAATAAAGGTTTTATCACATTAACCACGCACAACAACAAAGCCGACACGATGAATGCGCAGGCATTAGAAGATCTAGATGGAAAATTGGCGACGTATAAACCGGAGATTACCGGAGATTTCCCTGAGAAGATATTTCCCGTGGAGGAACAGCTACAGTTAAAAGTGGGTGCGCAAATTATGTTTGTGAAAAACGATTTGTCGTTTGACAAACATTATTTCAACGGAAAAATGGGCGTTATCAAATCACTTTCTAGTCAAGAAATCCTAGTTCATTTTCCGGAAGAAAATAAGACGATAGAAGTTGAAAAATACGAATGGCAAAACATTCGCTACAAAGTAGACGAAACCACCAAAGAAATTGAAGAAGAAGTTTTGGGATCTTTTGTGCATTATCCCATCAAATTAGCATGGGCGATTACGGTGCATAAGAGTCAAGGATTAACATTTGACAAAGCTGCGCTTGATGTTTCGCAAGTTTTTCTTCCTGG
>JAGOJA010000062.1 GCA_017995345.1 Flavobacterium sp. | reverse complement strand
TTCAACAATGATTTCGGGTAATAATAACTTGATTAGTTCGCTATAAGAATCTTGCATTTGTATCTAATTTTAAAAATACAAATATCTAGATTTTAATATTTCCCCACAACATTTAGACTTGATCCAATCCGGGTCAATGCTAAAACCTTAGGTTTTTATCGAATATTATTAAGTCAATTATAAAAAAGGCGATATTAATCGGACAATTTTTTCCCATAAATGAATGTACTTTGGTCTATTGAGCCAAGTGTTTGCTTCAATTTGTTCGGATACTTTTAAATCGTTTATGAATGCTTCAGTAAGTTGTTTAGCTATGTTTGTGCTATAAACCATTGCATTGACTTCGAAATTAAGATCAAAACTTCTGTAATCCATATTTGCTGAACCTACGATTGCTAAATCGTCATCAATGACCATGGTCTTTGCGTGAACAAATCCTTTATTATACTTATAAATTTTTGCACCAACTTGAAGCAGCTCCGTATAGTATGCACTTGCTGCTGCATTTACCATTTTTGAATCTGAAACACCTGGAATTATTATTTTAACATCTAAACCTCCTTGAATAGCAATAATTAACGCATCCATTAAACTTTTGTCTGGAATAAAATAGGGACTTGTTATGTAAATACTTTTTTTAGCAGAGCTAATCGCTTCCAAAAGGGAATAGAAAATAACTGGCAATTTACTATCAGGTCCTGAAGCTACAATCTGTACCACTTCCTTTTTAATTATTTCCTGTTCTGTATTGTCTAGAAAATAAGACTCAGAATATTGCAAAGGTGTTTCGCTACAAAAATTCCAATCACACATGAATAAATATTGCAAATAGGCTGTAGCCTGACCTTTTATCATTAAGTGAGTATCACGCCAAAAGAGATGATTATCTGCCTTTAAGTCGTTGCGGTATTTATCACTCATATTAATGCCACCCACAAAGCTAACCTTGCCATCAATAATTACAATTTTCCTATGGTTTCTGTAATTAAGTCTGTGAGCAAAAGCATACCAATGAATTTTGTAAAAAGGGGCGGTTTGAACGCCAGCTTCTTGCAGATTTTTAATGAATGTATTGCTTAGTCCGTGACTTCCAAAATCGTCATACAAAAAACGAACTTCAACTCCTTGATTTGCTTTTTTAATGAGAATATCCGAAACTTGGTTACCCGTAATGTCATTTTCATAAATATAATATTCAATATGAATGTGCGCTGTTGCATTTTCAAGTTCATTTAATAATTCTGGAAATTTTTCATCGCCATCTATTAAGAGCTTTACTTCATTATTTGCTGTTAATGGACTACTACCTGCACGACGAATAAATTCAATTAAAGTTTCACTTTTTTGTGCAATCAGTCCAGAGTTACTTATTGCTTCAGAATATGTGTTCATTTTGTTTATTATGCGTGCTCGAATCTGTCCGTCTTCTACTATTTTTTTAGAGTATAACTTTCGTTTTCTATAATTAATTCCAACAGAAAAATAAAAAATTATACCTAAAAAAGGCACAAATAGTATCAACAAAATGTATGCTAATGCTTTGGTACTGCTTCTTGTATCATACAACACTCGAAAGATTACAAAAATTATTACTAGAATGTAAGCGATTTCGCCAAATAAAATCCACTTCATATATCTGCTTATTTATTAATTAGAATTAGAATATCAAACTTTTTATACTCTGTGTGTCTTTCAAACTATTTTTTTAATAGTATGAAAAATTACGTGATCCTTCAAAATGTATGTATTTGTGCTAAAATGCGCAGCATCACCTACTAAAAAGTGTAGTATATCTGTACTGTCTTTTCGGTTTTTGATTTCGTTTTAAAGATATGTCTTATTTTATAATTTTCATTCTTTCAAAATCTCCTTTTACTAATTTTTATGTAGTTAATATATTAATAATTTTGAAAAAAATCCAATTTTTATATCTATTCCTGCCCGTTTTTATTTGTTATTAAGCACAGCGGGTTTTTCTAATTTAGTTAGCTTTTGAAGAACTCTTTTGTTCAACTAGATTCATTTAGCTAAATTATTGGAAAGACGTGAAGATATAAGTGAAATTAGTAAAGTCGAAAAGGACAGTTTGGTCATTTTTGATAATAGATTGAAAGTTGATTTGAAAATATATTAGCCTGAATATTTTTTATGTTTGATTATTAAATTCTCAGAAACATAATAAAAAACAAACGTACACAAGTCAAAACACCGCTAGTCTTTTAGACCTAAAAGATAAGTAATTGTAAGGAAGTTTCATCAAACAACAATGTTTCGTAATCTAAAACCATCCTTATTCCCTAAACAGAAAAGGGTTTTTTATACTTTAACGCGATTTTTGGTGTAAGCCATATGAAGCGCAAATTAATAATAATTCCTTCTTCGGAAGCGTAGTTTAGCTACATAATTACTTTCGTAGATGTTTTCTTAATATTGTTATAGAACTTATAGCATTTGCAAAATCTCGATATTTCCTTATTTTATAATCGTATTTTGATTTACTTTTAAATACTAGGCACGCATAGTATATTTTGCTATATTTGTTTTAATTAAAAATATAAATAATGATAAAGCCAACGCTAACTTCTCTTTTGAGTATTAATCGGCCATTGATAATGGCACCCATGTTTTTAGTTTCGAATACCAAGATGGTTATTGAAGGGATGAAATCAGGTATAGCAGGTTGTATTCCGGCATTAAATTATCGTACACTAGATGAATTACGTACTTCAGTTATTGAACTTAGAGCTGCTAAAGTTGCGGGTGGGAGTTATGGGTATAATCTAATTGTGAATAAATCAAACATCAAATACAAAGATCAATTAGCTGTATTGTGTGAGGAAAAAGTAGATTTTATAATCACGTCTTTAGGTTCTCCTGAGGAAACAATTAAGCAGGCTCATAAGGTTGGAATTAAAGTTTTTTGCGATGTTACCGACTTGGCTTTTGCAAAAAAAGTAGAAAGTTTGGGTGCGGATGCTTTGATTGCAGTCAATAATTTGGCCGGCGGTCATAGAGGGAATCTTGGTCCAGAGGAATTGATTAAAGAATTAAATTTAAATACCACATTACCTGTTATTTCTGCGGGAGGTGTGAGTACTAAACAAGAGCTAGAAAAGATGTTGTCCTACGGTGCAGTAGGAGTATCAGTTGGTAGTCCTTTTATCGCTTCATTTGAATCTGGAGTTTCGGAGGAATACAAACAAGCTTGTGTTGATTATGGTGCAAAAGACATTGTTTTGACTGAGAAAATATCGGGTACCCCTTGTACTGTTATTAATACTCCTTATGTTAAAAAAGTGGGAACGAAACAAACTTGGTTAGAACAAACTTTAAATAAAAATAAAACTTTAAAAAAGTGGGTAAAGATGATTCGATACATGATTGGATCAAATGCAGTTACTAAAGCTGCTACTGAAGTTACATATAAAACGGTTTGGGTTGCTGGTCCAACTATTGAAAATACTACTGAAATAAGTGCTGTGTCAAAAATAGTTGATAAGCTATTTTTGTAAATTTTTTAGAAGTATTCCCAGACGTTCTATTCTGTTTTAAATATATTCAAGAGGTCATTTAGTCAAATTATTGGGGACTAAATGACCTCTTTTTTGAAAATAGTCTTATAATATTCACAAATATCATTAATTGGACACACTTCACATTTGGGTTGCGGTCGACAAATTTCTCTTCCTAAAAATGAAAGAGCCATTCCAATATCATTCCAAATGTCTCTTGGTAGCACTTGCATAAGTTGTTTTTCAGCCTTAATGCCGTCTTTGGTTTCTTGGATTAACCCAATTCTAGGGGCCACCCTAATGACATGTAAATCCGCAATAATTCCTTCTGCAGGAACTTTTGCTTCACGTAGGATGACATTGGCTGATTTTCTTCCTATTCCTTTTAGAGCATCTAAACCGTCCATCGTAAGCGGAATGTTTTCGTCTTTTTTAACGGTTTGAGCAATTTCAAGTAACCATTTGGCTTTGTTTCCAAAGTTCCTAACAGTTGAGATATAGGGAAACAATGCATCAAAATTTGATGCGGCTAAACTTTCCATAGTAGGAAATTCTTCAAATAAAGTAGGTGCAATTTTATTTATATGAATATCAGAATCTTGGGCTGATAGCACCACCATCACTAAAAGTTGGTATAAATTGCGATGGTCTAACGGATGTTTTCTTTCTTTATATTTCGTTAGAATAGGCTTTAATTTCTCTGCCCAATCAGTTGAGTTCCCAAATAAGTCCATGTTAGTATAACTTAAAGTCGACAGATAAGGAATTGACACAATAGCGTTGTCCGGTTTTCGTCGGTCCATCATCAAATACATGCCCTAGATGACTTCCACAATTAGCGCAAAGGATTTCTGTGCGTTTCATACCGTGAGTCACATCCGATATGTATTGTACTTTTCCAGAAATGGATTCATCAAAAGAAGGCCAGCCGCAATGTGCATCAAATTTGGAATTACTTTCAAATAGAGGCTCTCCACAGCCGCCACAACAATACGTTCCTTTTTCATAATGCAGATTATAAATTCCCGTGTGTGGATATTCAGTTCCTTTTTGGCGTAGAATTCGATAGCGTTCCTCTCCTAATAGCTCTTTCCATTCTAGTTCCGTTTTCTCTATAGGGTAATTCATGATTTATTAATTTTTTAATAAAATTAGTATTCTTTAATTTTGTCTCTTTCTGTCAAAATTTAAAAACGTTTTGTTGTGTATGTTGTTGTACAAAAGTTATTTACTGTTAATAAAGTGAACTATTCTTTCAATCACTTTAGCGTTACCCAAAATTTTCCGATGTCCTAAACCGTTGGTTAATAGTAACTCTCCGTTTTTTAAATATTTGTGAATATTTATTCCTGCTTTTACTGGAACTTCTGGATCATCGTTGTCATGAATCACTAAGACGGGGATATTAGTTTCTTTTGCAGCTAGAAAAGCAGAATAGTTGTTCATTTTTTCTCCGTATTTTTTTTCGAAATGCAAGCGCAAAAGTGTACTTATATTTGGTTTCAATTCTAATTTTTCTACAAAATCGTCCATAACATCTTGCACAATATCACCACTACCAATGACTACGGCATGATGTACTTTTAATCCTTTTTTAATGGAGTTTAAAACGGACATTCCTCCTAATGAATGACCAATTGCTGCTTCAAAAGGTCCAAATTGCTTCTCTAATTCTAAAATTGCTGCGATAAAATCAACCATAATAGTATATTTCCCAGGCGATTTTCCATGTGCAGGAGCATCAAAACTAATGGTAGAATAACCTGCTTTTACTAATTCATCTGCTATTTTGAATAACTGAGTTCCTCGTCCTGACCAACCGTGAACTAATAAAATTTTCTTCTCACTTTTTCCATATTCATACACAACAACTTCTTTTTCGATTCCAGGAATTCTAATTGATTTTTGAAGACTATTTCGATCCATTTCCGATTCTCTTTTGGGAATTTTATATTTTATAGGAGTAACAAAGAGTCTTGCAGCAAATAAAGTTATTAGTTTTGGAGAAGTAAAAGACAATAATTTACTGGTTAATAAAATAATCTTAGGAATCTCTAATGATTGTGTATGAATAGAGGTTTTTTTTGTCATTTTGATAAATTTTCAAACGGGTTACTGTTTTGTGATTTTTTTTTCTAAATTTAGAAAAACATAAAAGTAACATTTTTTAATAGGTTTTCGATTGGTATTGATTCAAAAGACTTAAATAAAAAATGTTTTAAAAAAAATGAAGCCGTTATAATTAACTGAAATAACAAAATTTAACATATGGAAATATTTCATCTAAGTGCAGAATGTTATCCCGTAGCCAAAGTTGGAGGATTAGCAGACGTCGTCGGCGCTTTACCAAAATATCAAAATAATGCAGGGCATCTCGTAAGAGTTGTTATGCCTTGCTATGATACAAAATTCAGAAAAGAAAATGAGTTTGAATATGTACATTGGGGGCATGTTCAGTTAGGGAACTTTAATTTTCCTTTTAATGTTTTAAAAGAAAAAACAGACAAACTAGGATTTGAATTGTATTTGGTTGAAATTCCGGAACTGTTTGACAGGAAAGACGTTTATGGTTATCTAGATGATGTCGAGCGTTTTTTAGCTTTCCAGATTGCTACTTTAGATTGGATAATTGGAAGGAATGACGTTCCGAATGTAATCAATTGTCACGATCATCATACTGGATTAATTCCATTTATGATGCTGTATTGTCATAAATATGAAAAATTACGAAATGTCCCTTCCATGATTACTATTCATAACGGATTGTACCAAGGGCAGTTTGGTTTTGATAAATTGTATTATTTGCCAGAATTTGATTTGGCTCATGTGAAAGTTTTAGAATGGGATAATTGCATTAATTCATTAGCAGTTGCCATAAAATGTGCTTGGGCTGTAACTACAGTTTCACCTAATTATCTGAATGAAATAAATTATTCCGCTAATGGATTAGAATCCTTGTTTAATCTAGTGCGTTATAAATCCAAAGGAATTTTGAATGGAATTGACATTGAAGTTTGGGATCCGGCAACTGATGTGATGTTAGAAAAGAATTATTCGATTAAAAATATTGAAAAAGGTAAGCAGGAAAATAAAGAAAAATTATGTAACCTCTTTAATTTAGATCCAACCAAACCTCTTTTTAGTTTTATCGGAAGATTATTAGAAGAAAAAGGAGGTGATTTATTGCCACACGCTGCGGCACTTGCTTTATCAGAGAATTATCAACAAATAAACATCTTGATTTTAGGTTCTGGAAACACAGCTATTGAAAATCATTTGAATAGTCTGTTGCAAAATTATAAAGGGAACTATAATACTTTTATTGGTTACAATGAAGAGTTAGCGCATCTGATTTATGCGGGTTCTGATTTTTTACTAATGCCTTCCCGAGTGGAACCATGTGGTTTAAATCAAATGTATTCACTACGCTATGGAACAATTCCAATTGTCAGAAGAACAGGAGGATTGAAAGATACCGTAATTGATTTTGGAGATGATGGAAATGGAATTTGTCACGATCAGGCAACAGTAGGAGATGTTTGTTATTCTATTCAACGAGCTGTAAATTTATATGCTGATAAAAAGCATCTTAACAAAATTAGAAAAATTGGGATGAACACCGACCATTCTTGGGAGCGTGTTTGCCAGGAATATATAGATATGTACAAACTAATAATTAACCAAAGATGAAACTTAAAAAGAAAAATGTAATCGCAATTATTTTAGGCGGAGGACAGGGATCTAGATTATATCCATTAACAAAATCAAGATCTAAGCCTGCAGTGCCAATTGGAGGTAAATATAGGTTAGTTGATATTCCTATTTCAAATTGTATGAATTCAGACATTTATAGAATGTTTGTATTGACGCAATTCAACTCAGCCTCTTTGAATGCACACATAAAAAATACCTATAACTTTAGTATTTTTAGCCATGCCTTTGTTGATATTCTTGCTGCAGAACAAACCCCTGATAATCCAACTTGGTTTCAAGGAACTGCTGATGCTGTAAGACAGTGTATGCCGCATTTTTTAAACCATGATTTTGATTACGCATTGATTCTTTCCGGAGATCAATTGTATCAAATGGATTTCAATGACATGATCGAGGCGCATATAAAAAAGCAAGCTGATATTACAATTGCTACTTTGCCAGTTAATGCAAAAGATGCACCTGAATTTGGAATACTAAAAACAAATTCAGAAAGTATGATAGAATCTTTTATCGAAAAACCCGCTAAGGAATTGTTGCCAGATTGGGAATCAGAGGTGAGTGAGCAAATGAAGAGTGAGGGAAAAAATTATTTAGCTTCGATGGGTATTTACATTTTCAACAGAAAATTGTTGGTAGAAATAATGTCAAATAAAGAAACTAAAGATTTTGGTAAAGAAATTATCCCGCAAGCCGTAGGAAACAAAAAATTATTGAGTTACCAATATGAGGGATATTGGACTGATATTGGTAATATTGATTCCTTTTTTGAAGCAAATATTGGACTAACTGAAGATTTACCTAAATTTAATTTATTCGATACCGATAATAAAATTTATACAAGACCAAGATTGTTACCTCCTTCAAAATTCCAAAAAACAACGGTTGATAAATCATTAATTTCTGAAGGTTGTATTTTGAATGCCAAAGAAATTAACCGTTCAGTGGTAGGAATTCGTTCTAGAATTGGGGATGGAACAATAATTCAGAATAGTTATGTAATGGGAAATGATTTCTATCAGAATATTGATGATATGAATGAAGATATTAAAAGCGGTAATCAATTAGTGGGAATTGGGGAAAGATGCTTTATAAAAAATGCGATTGTTGATAAAAATTGCCGAATTGGTAATGATGTGTACATCAATGGAGGGAATCATTTAGAAGATGTTTCTAATGATTTGTATGCCATAAAAGATGGAATTGTTGTCATTAAAAAAGGAGCGATAATACCTGATAATTATGTAATAAAGTAAATCTAAAAACTGTTTTTTCTTAAAATAATATTCTCTTTTTTCTAAAAAGAGAATTATACTACTGTTATATGAATAAAGTTATCTCGCATTCTCTTTTTACTGATTTTGATATTGATTTATTTAAAGCGGGGAAACATTTCCGACTTTACGAAAAGCTAGGTGCGCATCTTTTATCTCTTGATGGGGTAAAAGGTGTGTATTTTGCCGTTTGGGCTCCATCGGCACACTCCGTATCTGTTGTTGGTGATTTCAACTTTTGGACTGATGGCGAACATCAGTTGGAAGTTCGTTGGGATTCTTCAGGCATTTGGGAAGGGTTTATTCCCAATATAGATAAAGGCACCACTTATAAGTATAAAATAAAATCTAATAATGGAGGTATTAGTACTGAGAAAGCAGATCCATTTGCTTTTTATTGTGAAAAACCGCCACATACTGCATCCGTAGTTTGGGATTTAGATTACCAATGGAAAGATAAAAAATGGATGAAAACCCGCCAAAAGTATACTGATTTAGACAAGCCTTATTCTGTATATGAAGTACATTTAGGATCTTGGAAACGTCACACGGCCGAAGATCGATTTTTAACTTATAATGAATTTGCAGAGGATTTAGTCAGTTATATTAAAGAAACTGGATTTACTCATGTTGAGTTCATGCCTATCATGGAATATCCTTACGATCCTTCTTGGGGTTATCAATTAGTTGGATATTTTGCACCAACTTCTCGTTTTGGGAATCCGCAGGAATTCATGCATTTGGTAGATAAATTACACGAAGCAGAAATTGGAGTGATTCTAGATTGGGTTCCTTCTCATTTTCCAGATGACGCACATGGTTTAGGATTTTTTGATGGATCAAATTTATTTGAACATCCGGATCGTAGAAAAGGGTATCATCCAGATTGGAAAAGCTTAGTTTTTAATTATGGTCGCAATGAAGTTCGTTCATTCCTTATTAGCAACGCACTTTTTTGGTTGCATCATTATCATGCGGATGCTTTGCGTGTTGATGCTGTTGCTTCTATGTTATATTTAGATTATTCAAGAAATGAAGGTGAATGGGAGCCTAACATTTACGGAGGTAGAGAAAATCTAGATACAATAAGTTTCCTGAAGGAGTTTAATGAAGCTGTTTATTCTAATTACGAAGGAGTCCAAACCATTGCTGAAGAAAGCACATCGTTTCCAATGGTTTCCCGACCAACATCAATTGGTGGTTTAGGTTTTGGAATGAAATGGATGATGGGCTGGATGCACGATACTTTAGAATATTTTCAAAAGGATACCGTTTATAGAAAATACCATCAAAATGACTTGACCTTCTCGATGACGTATGCATTTTCAGAAAATTTTATGTTGCCTCTTTCGCATGATGAAGTAGTGTATGGAAAAAAATCAATTGCTGGAAAAATGCCAGGCGATGAATGGCAAAAATTCGCAAATTTAAGATTGTTATATGGCTATATGTTTATGCATCCCGGAACTAAATTGCTCTTTATGGGAGGTGAATTCGGACAAAGTAATGAGTGGAATTTTGAAGGAAGTCTAGATTGGCACTTATTGCAATACCCATTTCATGAAGGCATAAAAAAAACAATTGCAGATTTAAACCATTTGTACAAAAAACAACCTGCATTGTATGAAAAACAATTTAGCCAAGAAGGTTTTGAATGGATTAACTATTCAGATCATCAAAATGCCGTAATATCCTTTATTCGAAAAGGAAATAATCAAAAAGATGATGTTGTTGTAGTTTGTAATTTCACACAAATTATCCGTCCAAATTATCGTATTGGTCAGCCAAGAAAAGGGAAACTAACAGAAATTTTTAATAGTGATGCTATAATCTATGGAGGAAGCGGAGTAGTTAATTCTAAAAAAATAGCAATAGAGGCAATGCCTTATGACGGAAGGGACTATTCAGCTGAGTTGACTTTAGCTCCTTTGAGTGTAAGTGTTTTTAAAATCACATAATTTTTTTAAAACAATGAGTTGCAGGAATAGTATTAAATAATTAGAATTAATAAAGGGAAAAAAGTTTATTTTTCAGAAACAGAAGACTCTACTATTTATAAAGATTTTTCATTAAATAACCTATTATTACTTTTTAAATTATAATAGTAAGAAGGTAAATTTGTATTTATTTATAAATTTTAGATAATTATTACTATAGATTTTTTTTTTAAACATACTTAATTTAGATGGATTTATTTTTTAGACTCTACAACGTTTTCGCATTTATATTTTTATAAATTATAGTCGACGAAGTATTTTTGTATTTTTGAAAATCCAAATTCGAATAAAAAACAACCCAATAAAAATGATTACAAATACAGAATTAGAATATAAAGGGGACTTATATCCAACAAAAATTGTCTCTTATGAACATGAAGCTGGTTCCATAAGTTTTTACACGGATAATAATGTTATATTAAAAGTAACCGTGTTAAACGATAACTTAATACGATTTAGGTTTACTACTAAAGGCTACTTTAGTAATGATTTTTCTTATGCGATTGATAAAAGTCATGTACACGGCTATAACTTTTTAGAAGTTTCTGATGAAAAGGAATATTACCAAATAAAAACAAGTGAAGTAAAATGTAAAATTCAAAAAATTGACATGAGATTGTCAATTTTTGACTTGGAAGGCAATGTTATCTTAGAGGATGAATTAGGATTCCATTGGGAAGAAAGTTATGAGTTTGGTGGAAATATTGTAAAAATGAGCAAATCTTCCAAGGATGGAGAATGCTTTTATGGACTTGGTGACAAAGCAACACATTTGAATTTGAAAGGGAAGAGGGTTGAAAATTTCGCTACGGATCAATATGCTTTTCAAAAGGATCAAGAACCATTATATAAGGTTGTTCCATTTTATATTGGACTTCATAATAAAAAATCTTACGGTATTTTCTTTGACAATACGTTTAGAACCTACTTTGATTTTTGTTATGAAAGACGAAATGTAACCAGTTATTGGGCAGAAGGTGGAGAAATGAATTACTATTTCATTTATGGCCCAGAAATGCAAGAAGTTGTTACTACCTATACTGATTTGACCGGTAAGCCAGAATTACCGCCACTTTGGGCACTTGGTTACCACCAATGCAAGTGGAGTTATTATCCAGAGAGTAATTTTAAAGAGGTTGCTGCTAAATTCAGAGAATTGAAAGTTCCATGTGATGCTTTATATCTGGATATCGATTATATGGAAGGTTTTCGTTGTTTCACTTGGAACAAAGAATATTTTCCAGACCCCAAAAGAATGGTGGCTGAACTAGCCGAAGATGGTTTTAAAACAGTCGTGATTATTGACCCTGGAATAAAGATTGACAAAGATTACTTCGTTTATAAAGAAGCTTTAGAGAAAGATTATTTCTGCAAAAGAGCAGATGGTCCATACATGAAAGGGAAAGTTTGGCCTGGGGAATGCAATTTTCCAGATTATACAAATCCAGTTGTAAGAGAATGGTGGGCAGGATTATTCAAAGAATTAATTTCGGATATTGGGGTAAAAGGAGTGTGGAATGACATGAACGAACCTGCGGTTATGGAAGTTCCCAATAAAACATTCCCTATGGATGTGCGTCATGATTATGATGGAAATCCTTGTAGTCATAGAAAAGCGCATAATATTTATGGTACACAAATGGCAAGAGCAACCTATCATGGTGTGAAGCGATTTGCTTATCCAAAAAGACCTTTTGTAATTACAAGATCAGCTTATGCAGGAGCTCAACGTTACAGTTCTTCTTGGACAGGAGATAATGTTGCCTCTTGGGAGCATTTATGGATTGCAAATATCCAAATGCAACGTATGTCTATTTCTGGAATGGGTTTCACGGGATCAGATATTGGAGGATTTGCAGAGCAACCTTCCGGAGAATTGTACGCACGTTGGATTCAATTAGGTGTTTTTCATCCTTTTTGTAGAACGCACTCATCAGGAGATCACGGAGACCAAGAGCCTTGGGCATTTGATGAAGAAGTGACCAATATTATTAGAAAATTTGTTAACTTAAGATACCAATTATTGCCCTATTTATATACCATGTTTTGGCAATATATAGAACAAGGAATTCCGATGTTGAAACCATTGGTATATTATGATCAGGACGATATACAAACGCACTATAGAAATGACGAATTTATTTTTGGAAATCAAATATTAGTTTGTCCAATTTTAGAGCCAAATTCGTTAGGAAGAAGAATGTATATTCCTAAAGGAGAATGGTATAATTATTGGACTAATGAAAAAGTGAAAGGTGGAAAAGAACTTTGGATAGACACTAAATTCGACCAAATTCCAATTTTTGTAAAAGCAGGAGCAATTATTCCTAAATATCCAGTTCAACAGTATGTTGGGGAATTAGAATTTGATGAATTAACATTAGATATTTACTATAAAGAAGGAAAAGAAAAGTCTGTAGTTTATGAAGATGCCCAAGATGGTTATGATTACAAAAAAGGAAAATATAGCTTTTTGTCCTTTCAAACAAATGGTAAACAGAATGAACTGATTGTTCAGTTGCACAAAGAAGGGAAATATGATACAAATTATACGAAATACAAAATGAATATTATCGGGTTGCCATTTGAAGTTAAAATAATTGAAATTGATAACGTAGAAGTTCCATTTGATAGAAATACTTTAGAAAAAGAGGGTTACTTAATTGTTGATAAGGAGTTTGCTACATTTCGTATTGTTGGCGAATAACAAATAAAGTTGATGTTATTACATTTAATTATATAAATTTAAATATTATAATTATTGTATTTTTGTTTAATATTTAATATTTAAAATCTAAAATTATGAAAAAGAATTTATTAGTAGGTTTTTTTGCAATAGGACTGATGTATTCTTGTGTTACAAATCCTGTTACAGGAAAAAAAAGTTTAAATTTCGTTTCGAATAGTGAGTTGTTCCCAACATCTTTTCAACAATATGGTACTTTTTTAAAGGAAAACAAAGTGATTACTGGAACTGCTGATGCCAAAAAAGTGGAAACAATTGGGTTGCGTATTAAAACTGCAGCTGAAAAATATTTAACCTATTTAGGACAATCGCAATATTTGCAGGATTACCGTTGGGAATATAAATTGATAGACAATAAAGAGGCGAACGCTTGGTGTATGCCAGGAGGAAAAATTGTTGTTTATTCAGGGATATTACCAATTACTAAAGATGATGCAGGATTAGCAACAGTAATGGGACACGAAGTGTCTCACGCATTAGCTAATCATGGTGCGCAACGTATGAGTGCTGCTCAGTTGCAACAATTAGGAGCTGTAGGTGTTGCTGTTGCTACCGGAGGCAAAAATGCGGAAAACCAACAATTATGGCAACAAGCTTATGGTGTAACAACACAATACGGAGTAATGCTCCCTTTTAGTAGAGGACATGAAACCGAAGCTGATAAAATTGGACTTACTTTGATGGCAATTGCAGGGTACAACCCTGAGGATTCTATCGCTTTTTGGTCGAGAATGGCTGAAAAATCTTCAGGACAATCACCTCCAGAATTTATGAGTACGCACCCATCTGATGCAACAAGAATTGCAAATTTGAAAGCATTATTGCCGGAAGCAAAAGCGCTAGCTGCCAAAGTTGGTGTTATTTCTAAATAACAATTTAAAACTATAACTTGTATTCATAGAACCTCTAAACAGGCTAATCTCATTTGAGAATAGCCTGTTTTTTATTGATGCATTTTTCGCCGCAAAACAAATTAAAATTTTGAAATAGTTTATTGTGGCAAAAAAAAGTGTTTTTAGACTATTATAATTAAAAATTAAATAAATTCGCATCATAAAAAAATAGTATGGCGGAGTTACAAAAAGGAAGTAAAAAATTATTAGACGCTTGGGCTTTTTATGATTGGGCAAATTCAGTTTATACGCTTACCATTGCATCGGCAGTGTTTCCTATTTTTTATGAAGCTTTGTTTTCTGACCGAGATCATTACATTGATGTTTTTGGTTTACATCTTAAAAATTCTGCCTTAATAAGCTTTATTACTGCTTTTGCATTTCTATTGGTCGCTTTTATTTCTCCTTTATTATCTGGTATTGCTGATTATGTGGGGAATAAAAAATCATTTATGAAATTCTTTTGTTATCTGGGAGTCTTATCCTGTATGGGATTATATTGGTTTAATCTTGAAAATATATACATTGGACTGGTCTTTTATTTCCTCGGATTAATTGGTTATTGGGGAAGTTTAGTTTTTTATAATTCCTATTTGCCAGATATTGCTTTTGTAGAACAGCAAGATAAAATAAGTGCTAAGGGATATGCAATGGGTTACATAGGAAGTGTAATTTTATTGATTATCAATTTAGCCATGATAATGAAACCAAAATTTTTTGGAATTACAGGAACAGAAGGTGAAGCAGCCATGAAGGCCATGCGATATTCATTTGTTATGGTAGGAGTTTGGTGGATATTATTCAGTCAATACACGTATTATTTTTTGCCAAAAGGCAATAAGAATGCCAACCGTAAAGTATCGCATCATGTTGTTTTTAATGGGTTTAAAGAGTTAAAAAAAGTTTGGATTTTATTAAAAGAAAACACTGCATTAAAACGGTATTTGGGAAGTTTTTTTGTTTCGAGCATGGCAGTACAAACAGTGATGCTCGTTGCTACGTACTTTGGTGCGCAAGAAATCGCTTGGCCATCTAAAGCAGAAAGCACGACGGGATTAATTATTTGTATTTTATTGATTCAATTGGTTGCTGTTGTTGGTGCGGTTCTGACTTCGAGAGCTTCAGAAAAATTTGGAAATATTGCAACTTTGATTGTTATAAACTGTTTTTGGGTTTTACTTTGTGCTGGAGCTTTTTTTATTACAGCGCCAATACAGTTTTACGTAATGGCAAGTTTAGTTGGGCTTGTAATGGGTGGAATTCAGGCACTTTCACGTTCTACGTACTCAAAATTATTACCAGAAACCGAAGATACAGCCTCCTTTTTTAGCTTTTATGATGTTGCTGAAAAAATTGGAATTGTAATAGGAATGCTGGTTTATGGAATTATTGATCAAATTACGGGAAGTCCAAGGTTAGCAATTGTATTTCTTGGAGTGTTCTTTGTTATGGCTGTTTTTTTATTAAATAGAGTTCCAAAAAAAAGTGTTTTAAATTAATAAAACCAACTTTGTTATAAAAAGAAATAATTGAAGTTAAGACTTTGAAATAATACCAGATCATACCACTTTTGTGTCTTCTTTATTTTGATTCACAAGGCATACGATAGCTTTGAAACTTGAAGCAGTTACCTTACCGTTTTTAACTTTTAAATTTCTAGCAGATGTTCCCTGAACCATTTAAATTACTGTTGAAGTTTCCTGTCGCAGCTGGTGCTCGTTATTTATTTTACCGTTATTAAACTAAACTATATTTTTATTTTGTTGTGCCTCTTTCGTTGCTCTGAAGTTGCAAGTAAATATCTCTTTCCAATGTAAAAATAGGATAACGGGAATCTATTTTGGCACAGAGATTGACTCTTTTAACGTTATGCAAAAAATGAGGATTAAACATCGGTTTTATATAAAAAGACTATTTTGAAACCCTATATTTGCTTAAATAATGGATTTTTTAATGACAAAAAGGCTTAAATAATATATGTCAAATCATAAAATACTTACTATTGACAATCTGTCACTTCAAGAATTTGATTCGGAGGCAGATTTAATTCCACTTTTAACTCCTGAAGATGAGGAGGAAATGAATAATGAGGCATTGCCTGAATTATTGGCGATTTTACCTTTACGCAATATGGTTTTGTTTCCTGGAGTTGTAATACCAATTACTGCGGGACGTGACAAATCAATTAAGTTAATCAATGATGCAAATGCGGTCGGGAAAACTATTGGAGTTGTCGCTCAAATCAATGAGGAAGATGAAGATCCAACTAAAGATGATATTCATAAAATAGGAACGGTTGCTCGTATTTTGCGCGTGCTAAAAATGCCTGATGGGAATGTT
>JAGOJA010000009.1:34042-42628 GCA_017995345.1 Flavobacterium sp. | reverse complement strand
ACGAAGATCCAGAGATGCCTAATTACGGCAAAAAAGGGCGAGGAAAACTTTTTGTAGAAGGAATGGTTGTAGCCATTGAACCGATGATTAATCTAGGAACCCGAAACATCAAACAACACAAAGACGGCTGGACAATCACAACTGCTGACGGAAAACCAAGTGCCCATTTTGAGCATGACGTCGCAATTATTGATGGCAAACCGGAGATTTTATCAACTTTTGCTTATGTCTATCAAGCATTAGGAATTGTTAGCAATGAGGAAGATGAATTTAGAAAAACACCTTTAGTTCTGTAATGAAAAAACTATTTAAATTAATACTCAATACCATTCCGCGTCCTATACTTATTCGATTGAGTTATGTTGCGCGACCCGTTCTAGCATTTGCCTTAAAAGGAACAACATTTACGGATCCTATTGACGGAAAAAGTTTCAAAATGTTTTTGCCTTACGGCTACGGAACACAACGAAATAATGTGCTTTCACCAAGTACTCTTTCATTAGAAAGACATCGTTTATTGTGGTTGTATTTAAACGAAGAAACTGATTTTTTTAGCTCAACAGCAAAAAAGAAAGTATTGCATTTTGCACCAGAGCAAGCTTTTTATAAATTGTTTAGAAATCAAAAAAACATAGAGTACACTACAACCGATTTGTTTTCACCATTAGCAGATGTCAAGGCTGATATTTGCAACTTGCCTTTTGAAGACAATCAATACGATGTTATTCTTTGCAATCACGTTTTAGAACACATTCCAGATGACACGAAAGCAATGCAGGAATTGTATCGTGTCTTGAAACCAGGCGGAATGGCTATTTTACAAATTCCACAAGACTTATCTAGAGCAACCACTTTTGCTGATGATAATATTACAGACCAAAAAGAACGCGCTAAAATCTTTGGTCAATACGATCACGTTCGTATTTATGGACGCGATTATTTTGATAAATTACGAAGTATCGGTTTCAAAGTTGTTGAAGAAGATTATACCCATAAAATTGCACCCGAATTAGTAGAAAAATACTGTTTAGCCAAAGGGGAAATTATCCCGGTTTGTTTTAAATAAGAAGTACTCTTTTCAGAAATAATATTCTAAGGCATAATTCGTTATATTTACATTCTAGCAACTAGTAGCATTATGCCTATTTCCTTTTACCTAAAAACAATATTGTTTTTTATTATTACTTCAGTCTCTGCACAAACAGAAAAAGAAGTCACTCCACCATATAATATCAAGACTATTTCATTTGTTCAAAACGAACGAAATATAATTCCAATTTTAAAATTAGGAGATGGATTTCAATTGCAATTTGACGACCTCTTTGGCAATGAGGCTAATTATTATTACGAAATCATTCATTGCGATTACAACTGGAATCCTTCAGGAATTTCGAAAAACGAATATTTACAAGGCTTTGACAACCAAAGAATTCAGGATTATACCAATTCATTTAATACCTTACAAATCTACTCGCATTACAAATTAGCCATTCCAAATCAATTTACACAACAATTAAAGATCAGCGGGAATTACATGATTAAAGTTTTAGACGAAAATAAAGAAGTTGTATTTTCTAGAAAACTTATTTTATTCGAAGATCTGGCTACAGTTCCCATTCAAGTCAAACGAGCCCGAACGGTAGACAACATCGAAATGAAACACAATTTAGATTTTACTATTAAATCAAGTACAATTACTTTTCAAAATCCGTTGAAAAACGTCAAAGTACTTTTGCTTCAAAACGGACAACTTAATAGTGGTATAAAAAATATAATTCCGCAATATACAATTGGCAATGATTTGATTTACAAATATGACACCCAAACCCAGTTTTGGGCAGGAAATGAATTTTTGTATTTTGAAAACAAAGACATCAGATCTGCAAGTAATAATGTTGCGCGAATTGATGCTAACACTGCTGTTTACGGTTCCTATTTATACACAAGTGCAGCCCGAGAAAACTTTCCATACTCCTATAGCCAAGATATAAATGGCGATTTTGTTGTGAATAATATAAATGCCGCCAACGGAGAAATCGAAGCAGATTATGCCTGGGTTTATTTCAGCCTTTCTGCCCCTACTTTTAGACTAAAAAAAAATATTTATGTTGGTGGAATGTTCAATAATTACAACCTGACTCCAGAATATAAAATGGACTACAATCCCAAAAAAGGAATTTACGAAAAGGCAATTTTAATTAAACAGGGATTTACAAATTTCAAATACATAATAGCCGATGACAAAGGAGTTATTGACGATGAAAATGCAATTGACGGCAATTTTTATCAAACAGAAAATGACTATACAATACTAGTGTATTACAAGGAAAGTATTGGTCGTTATGATCGAGTTATTGGGAAAGGAACAGCAAATTCATTAAATATAATCAACTAGAAAAACTTTCAAAAATTCAACAAAACGATGCCGTTTTTTTGTAAATTTGTCAATAATAAACACCTTAATCCATTTATCATGGTCTCCCAAATAACAAGAGGTATAAAAATTTCGGTATCAACTAGTTTTGAAGGTACTTACTTCAAAAACTATAAGATTCACTTTGCCTTTAGTTACGAAATCACTATTGAAAATCACAGCAAGGATTCCGTCCAATTGATTTCTCGCCATTGGGAAATTTTTGACTCCTTAAACGATATTGAAGTTGTTGACGGAGAAGGCGTAATTGGAAAAAAACCTGTTTTAAAACCTGGTGAGTTTCATACCTATAGTTCTGGTTGCTTACTATCATCCCCGTATGGCGCAATGAAAGGACATTTCAACATGATTAACTTCACCTCTACAAAAAAATTCAAGGTAATAGTGCCGGCTTTTAGATTATGCGCTCCTTTTGCTTTAAACTAGTCCTCATTTTAGTTTTTTTTTTAGAAGCTTATCCCGCTATCCATTTCAAGTTTTTGTTGTCTCCTTTATTTTTTTCTAAATAAAACAAGGAGCTTCTAAAGTCGCTCTTGTTTTACAAGAAAAAATATAACGAGACCACAAAAAGCTTTTCATTTCTATCAGGGCTACAACACGACTATCAATAAATGTCACGTTTAGTTTGCAGCAAAAAATGGCTTTTCTTTAGAGAATCCTTCGTACTTTTGTTTTTTGTTTAAAAACACACAACTCAGATTTTCTAATTTTATAAGTATACAAATATGTTAAAAGGATTTTTTCATGTACCAAAAGCAGTAAACGAGCCCGTAAAGAGCTACGCACCTAACTCACCTGAAAGAGCAGCTGTTCTTGCAGCGTACAAAACAATGTGGAATTCTAAAATTGACGTTCCTCTTTACATCGGAAGCGAAGAGATTAGAACGGGAAATACTAAAACAATGTCAGCACCTCACGATCACCAACATATCGTAGGAACATACCATCTAGCTGAAAAACCCCATATCGAAGGAGCCATTGCAACAGCATTGAAAGCCAGAACAGCATGGACAAATATGGCATGGGAACAACGTGCTGCTATTTTCTTAAAAGCAGCTGAGTTGATTGCCGGACCTTACAGAGCCAAAATCAATGCAGCTACAATGATAGCACAATCTAAATCAATTTATCAAGCTGAAATAGATGCTTCTTGTGAATTAATTGACTTTTTGCGTTTCAACGTAGAATACATGACACAAATTTACAACGAACAACCTAAGTCTAATTCAGACATGTGGAACCGCGTTGAATACAGAGCATTAGAAGGTTTTGTGTACGCTATTACTCCTTTTAACTTTACTGCAATTGCAGGAAACTTGCCAGCAAGTGCAGCATTGATGGGGAATGTAGTCGTTTGGAAACCAGCAGCAACTCAAGTATATTCAGCAAATTTATTGATGCAAATCTTCAAAGAAGCAGGATTGCCTGATGGTGTCATCAACATGGTTATGGGCGATTCAGGAATGGTAACCGAAACACTATTAGCCAGTCCAGATTTTGCAGGAGTTCACTTCACAGGTTCTACAGGAGTTTTTAATGATATTTGGGCAAAAATTGGAACAAACATCAGCAAATACAAAACGTACCCAAGAATTGTGGGAGAAACTGGAGGGAAAGATTTTATAATTGCACATCCATCAGCCAATGCCAAACAAGTAACTACAGGAATTGCTCGTGGTGCTTTTGAGTACCAAGGTCAAAAATGTAGCGCTGCTTCTCGTGTGTATGTTCCACAAAGTTTGTGGCCAGCTGTTAAAAACCAATTAGAAGCTGATTTGAAATCAATGAAAATGGGTTCTCCAGAAGATATGAGCAACTTTATTACTGCTGTTATTTCTGAAACTTCATTTGACAAATTAGCAAAATTTATTGACCAAGCTAAAAAAGATACTGATGCTGAAGTAATTATTGGCGGGAAATATGATAAATCTAAAGGATATTTCATTGAACCAACGGTTATTTTGACAACAAATCCTAAATACACTACAATGGAAACGGAATTATTCGGACCTGTAGTAACTATTTATGTATATGAAGATGCAAAATGGGCGGAAACATTAGAATTAGTAGATACTACTTCGGAGTATGCTTTGACCGGTGCTGTCTTCAGTCAAGATCGTTACGCAATTGAAGAGGCTACAGTGGCATTACAAAATGCCGCAGGAAACTTTTACATCAATGACAAACCAACAGGAGCAGTTGTAGGAATGCAACCATTTGGTGGAGCAAGAGGATCAGGAACTAATGATAAAGCTGGTTCTATGCAAAATTTATTGCGTTGGACTTCAGCTAGAACAATCAAAGAAACTTTTGTAACTCCAGAAGATTACAGATACCCGTTTTTAGGAGAATAAATCCCCCTAACCCCCGAAAGGGAAACTAAAAATAAAACCCCATAAATTTCAAATCATTTTGAAATCTTATGGGGTTTATTTTTACAACTTTGTCATTCCGACGAAGGAGGAATCCTAACACTCGAAAGCAATTTTAGTGGGACACTTCCAGCGTGTCAAAAGAACAAAGAAGTACATTGAAAAGATTAAAACAGTACTTACACTAGAAGCTTTCACACCACAAACTTTAGTGGCAAATGCACCACTTTCTTCGTTTCAAAAAACTCATCCTCAAAGAAATCAGCTAAATTGTATTCTGTAGCTTTTGGAAAATCCTTTAGTTCTTCGGATAAATCGCCTCCTTTTAAATAAAGAATTCCGTTTTTCAATTCGTGTTTGTTGTTCTTTTTGATCTTGGTTTCCACCCAAGAAACAAAATCCGGCATATTGGTTACGGCGCGACTCACGATAAAATCGAAATCTCCTTTCACATTTTCGGCACGCATTTGCTCAGCTCTTACATTTTTTAATTCCAATCCTTCGGCAACAGCCTGAACCACTTTTATCTTCTTGGCAATAACATCAATCAAATAAAAACGGGTTTCCGGAAAAAGAATCGCCAATGGAATTCCAGGAAATCCACCACCAGTACCCACATCAAGTACGTAAGTACCAGGTTCAAATTGTATAATTTTGGCTATCCCTAACGAATGCAAAATATGTTTGGTATACAAAGCATCAATGTCTTTTCTCGAAATAACATTGATTTTTTCATTCCAATCATGGTATAAAAAATCCAGTTTTTCGAACTGTTCTTTCTGAATAGCAGTCAAATTAGGAAAATACTTAAGAATCTCGTCCATCTATTAATTTTTTAACAAAAGTAATACTTTAGAGTTAAAATATTTATCTCAATTTTATATATCCAAAAATTTATAATACTTACCTTTGAACTTTATTAAAACTATATGAATAACGCTGCTCCAACATTTGCTAAGCAAGATAGCCTTAAGTTTTTTAGAACACTCAACTCACGGGTTAACAGTTACTTCAAAGAAAATAACATTCAAAAAACAGGGAATTGGAAACTATATTTAAAAACCATAATTCTATTTTCAGTTTTTCTTGCGCCTTATTTTTTAATTCTAACCCTTGGCATGCCGTTTTGGGCATATCTCCTGTTAGCCATCGTTATGGGATTTGGGATGGCTGGAGTAGGAATGAATGTAATGCACGATGGAAATCATGGCTCCTATTCCAATAAAAATTGGATCAACAAATTCATGGGCGGAACCATATATGTGCTGGCAGGAAATGTATACAATTGGCAAGTGCAACACAATGTGCTACATCACACCTACACAAACATTCCGGGTCACGATGAGGATTTAGATGCCGGACGTGTTATCCGTTTTACAAAAGAAGCAAAATGGTGTAATTTTCACCGTTTTCAACAATATTATTCTGTATTCTTATACGGATTATTAACGTTCAACTGGGCTATTACCACTGATTTCAAACAGATGAGAAGATACTTACAAAGAAAATTATCATATGGAGAAGCAAAAAGCCCAAAAACACTTTGGACAACATTGATTATTACCAAAATAATTTACGTTTCGATCTGGATTGTTTTACCAATCGTTATTGGAATTACATGGTGGAAAGTATTAATTGGTTTCTTCGTTATGCATTACACAGCTGGCTTGATCCTAAGTATTGTGTTCCAACTAGCACACGTTGTGGAAGATACAACTAATCCAACTCCAAATGAATTAGGGGAGATGAGTAATACTTGGGCCATTCACCAATTGTATACTACCACTAATTTTGCTCCAAAAAACAAAATCGTAAACTGGTACACTGGCGGGTTGAACCACCAAATTGAGCACCATATTTTCCCAAATATCAGTCATATACACTATGGTAAAATTGCAAAAATTGTAAAAGAAACTGCTCAGGAATGCAACTTGCCATATTATGAATACAAAACAATGCGAAGCGCCGTTATTGCTCACTTCAAGCATTTGAAAACTTTAGGAATGAAACCAGAACTTACCTAGTCAAACAACATCTAAAGATGCAATACATCTCAAGGAAACAGAACAATTTTAATAAAACTAACTCCAACCTATTAAAAAATGAATCCATTATCCGATAGAATAAACAATTTATCTACGTCTCAAACATTAGCAATGGCAGCTTTGGCCAGAGAATTAAAATCACAAGGAAAAGACATCATCAGCTTAAGCTTAGGCGAACCTGATTTCAATACGCCAGAATTCATCAAAGAAGCGGCTAAGAAAGCGATTGACGAAAATTACAGCACTTATTCTCCAGTAGAAGGATATGTAGAACTGAAAGAAGCAATTTGCAGAAAATTCAAAAGAGATAACAATTTAGATTATAAACCATCTCAAATTGTTGTTTCAACAGGCGCAAAACAATCCCTATACAACATTGCGCAAGTAATGCTTAACGATGGTGACGAAGTAATCTTGCCAGCTCCTTATTGGGTTTCTTATTTCGAAATTGTAAAATTATCTGGTGGAGTTCCTGTAGAAGTGCCTACTTCTGTAGATACGGATTTCAAAATCACACCCGAGCAATTAGAAGCAGCCATTACGCCAAAAACAAAAATGATGTGGTTCAGCTCACCTTGTAACCCAAGTGGTTCTGTTTACAACAGAGCAGAATTAACGGCTATAGCCAAAGTTTTAGAAAAACATCCACACATATATGTTGTTGCCGATGAAATCTATGAGCACATCAATTTCTCAGGGACTTTTTGCAGCATAGCATCTATCCCAGGAATGTTAGAAAGAACCATTACTGTAAACGGAGTGGCCAAAGCTTTCGCAATGACAGGTTGGAGAATTGGATATATTGGCGCACCAGAATTCATCGCAAAAGCATGTACTAAAATTCAAGGTCAAGTAACAAGTGGTGCTAACAGTATTGCTCAACGTGCAACCATTACAGCGGTTGATGCGGATCCAAGCGTTTTAAAACACATGGTTGACGCTTTCCATAGCCGTAGAGATTTAGTAGTTGGATTATTAAAAGACATTCCAGGAGTGAAAATTAACGTTCCAGAAGGTGCTTTTTATGTATTCCCAGACGTTTCTTCTTTCTTTGGAAAAACATTAAAAGGAACTTTTATCAAAGATGCCAATGATTTCTCTATGTACCTTTTGAGCGAAGCCAATGTCGCAACTGTAACCGGTGACGCCTTTGGAAACCCAAACTGCATCCGTTTTTCATACGCAACAAGCGAAGAGTTGTTAATCGAAGCCTTACGCCGAATCAAAGAAGCGGTGGCTTAACTACTAATAGTATAAAATTTCAAAATAGTTTAAGGTTTAAAGTTTTACCACTTTACACTTTAAACTATTTTTTTTCGTTTGTCCCGCTGAAAAAACGAGTCGGGCTTAATGATTGAAATCACAATCTTATTTATTATTAATTGTCCCTGGATTAACCAGCGGATTACAATGTCTAAAATAATTCGCTTTAGCCAAAAGAAATCATCTGTTTTGGCTAAAGCCAATAGTGTACAAAATTGTAAACTCCGTTGGTTAAAACCAACGGCAATTCAACCGTAATCAAACCCTGTTATTTGTAGTATATCTAAAAATAATTAGCGAAAAAACATTTACAAAAATTTCAAAAAACAGTATTTTTGTTTCAGCTTTAAATGGCATTCGCAACCATACACAACTTTAAACTTCAATCATTAAACTTTTTTCATGAAAATACTACTTCTAGGCTCAGGCGAATTAGGAAAAGAATTTGCAATTGCTGCACAACGCATCGGGA
>JAGOJA010000009.1:26887-33942 GCA_017995345.1 Flavobacterium sp. | reverse complement strand
TTTAAATGGCATTCGCAACCATACACAACTTTAAACTTCAATCATTAAACTTTTTTCATGAAAATACTACTTCTAGGCTCAGGCGAATTAGGAAAAGAATTTGCAATTGCTGCACAACGCATCGGGAAAACCGTAATTGCAGTAGATAGTTACGAAAATGCTCCGGCAATGCAAGTTGCCCATGATTTTGAAGTCATCAATATGCTGGATGGCGAAGCTTTAGACCGCATCGTTGCCAAACACAGACCTGAGTTTATTGTTCCCGAAATTGAAGCCATTCGCACCGAGCGTTTCTACTATTACGAGAAGCAAGGAATTACCGTAGTTCCTTCGGCGAAAGCAGCTAACTTTACCATGAACAGGAAAGCGATTCGCGATTTAGCGTCTAAAGAATTAGGTTTAAAAACTGCCAAGTATCGCTACGCCACCACTGCCGAAGAATTACAAAAAGGTGTGGAAGCCGTTGGAATGCCTTGCGTGGTAAAACCGTTAATGTCTTCGTCCGGAAAAGGACAATCCACCATAAAAACCGAAGCGGATATCAAAAAAGCATGGAAATATGCCGTGGAAGGCTCCCGCGGAGATGTCGTGGAAGTGATTGTAGAAGCCTTTGTCAAATTCAATTCGGAGATTACTTTATTAACCGTGGTACAAAACAATAATCCAACATTGTTTTGTGCGCCCATTGGCCACAGACAAGAACGTGGTGATTATATGGAAAGCTGGCAACCTGCGAGAATTTCCGACAAGGATTTATATGAAGCGCAAGACATGGCTAAAAAAGTCACCGAAGCCTTAGGCGGTGCAGGACTTTTTGGAGTCGAATTTTTCTTGGCGGATGATGGTGTTTATTTCTCGGAATTATCGCCTCGCCCACACGATACAGGAATGGTAACTTTAGCTGGAACACAAAATTTCAATGAATTCGAATTGCATTTGCGTGCTGTTTTAAGTTTACCCATATTCGAAATTACTTTAGAAAAAGCTGGAGCAAGTGCCGTAATTTTGGCTAATGAGAATTCAGAAAACCCTACTTATACTGGTTTAGAAAAAATTGCAGCTTTACCAAAAACGGACTTCAGAATCTTTGGTAAACCTACCTCAAGACCGTACCGAAGAATGGGCGTTGCGCTGGTTAATGACATTTTAGAAACTCCAATAGAAGAAATTGTGGAACGCGCAAAAAAAACAGCTACCTTAGTACAAGTAAATCCACAATCATGAAAAAAATAGCATTAGTAACATTTTTATTTATCACAGCCACAATAAGTGCCCAAGATAAAAAAGAGGAATCAAAAACTCAAATTGTAGAAGCCGCCTGCGGACAATGCCAGTTTGATATGAAAGGACACGGCTGCGATTTAGCCGTTCGCATCGACGGAAAAACCTATTTTGTTGACGGTAGTTCAATTGACTCCCACGGTGACGCACATGCTGACGACGGTTTTTGTGCTGTAATAAGAAAAGCTGAGGTAGTTGGTAAAGTAGTTGACAACCGATTCAAAGCCACTTCATTTAAAGTGCTACCAAAAAAATAAATTTGAAAGAGCTCAAAGAAATTTCTTTGAGCTCTTTCAAATTTATTTCGATTTCATACTCGCTTTCAAATTGATATTCTCAAAACTTGAAACATCAATTACCTCTTCCAAATCTATATCAAAGGAAATCTTTATGCTGTCTCCAACCATTGTCATCGGCAATTGATAGGATATTTGTGAGGAACCTACAAAGATATTCGGATAGTCTTTTACCTTAAAATAATAAAAGCTATTCCCGTTTTTTACATCATTCTGAATTCGAGTTACAATTGATTTTAGTGATTTTTTATTGGAAACACTATTCGGATTTATTTTATTATCCGCCATATTATAAACGTTTTTAAACGAAGTTAAGGTTTCTCGCATCGTATTGCCCACGCCCACAATTGTATAATCTGAAATGGCAACCATGGCAAACATTTTGACCAATCCACCGGCATCTTTAAGCGTCATCACATAGGTAGGAATGTTATTAATATTATACGGAATAGGCAACGAAGCCTTATATCCTTTCTCCTGAACTTTTCCTTGAGCTGAACTTTGAGCCGCATATTCCGTTGCGCCGCTCTGTTTATAAAAGGTAGTTTCTTTGTTTCTGGTGTCCACCAATACAAAACCGACCGCCGATTCATCTTTTCCCACCGAAGTTAATCCGGTATACCAATAGGATTTATTGTTTTCTCCGTAAACTAATGTCAATCCTTCCGTAATTTGGAGTTTGTCCTGATTAGCAAAATTCCAATACCCGTGAACATATTCACCCCAATCATTCAATTGATCTTCGATGAGATCCAAAGGCTGAATTCGATCGACCCATTTTGGCGTTTCAGCGATTGAATATTCATTGATAACTCCAGACTGCGCATCAACTACAATAACTCCTGTCGCTTCTTTTCCTGAGAAACCAATTTTTTTGACATATTTGGTAATAACCCAAAACGGTTTCCCAGTATCATCAATCTCAAAGCTAAAATCTGTCAAGCCAACGGTAGCATTCCCATTAAAATAAGCATGTCTATGCAAGTCACTTCCAAAATAAGCACTCGGTTGGTATCTAATCTTAATAGCCGTACCATTCACATGCTGAACTAACTTTACGTCTCGTTCATTAGTTGCAGAAACCATGACATATCCTGCGGTTCCATCTTGATTATTTAACCATTTTAAAAAACCTGAATGTAATAATGGCGCCACCCAGTACAAATTATCATTTACTTTTTGAATACAAAAATCACCCAATTCTACTTGACTTCCCAAAGCGGGTTGTGAACCCAAAATTTTCTCCCCCAAAAGATGCGCTAATTCCTCATCGACTACTCGGATTTTATCAATAGAAATTGGAGCAATGTGATTGGTTATTTTTTGCCCGTTATTAACTTTACCTATTAATTTTTGGAACGAATCACTTCTAAATACTTTTAGGCTGGTTACAAAAGGAAGTACAATACAGTACACTAGAAGCACTCCTATCAAAACATATAAAAACTTGTTAGGTCTGTTGACAATCTTGACTTGCTTCGTTTTCTGTAAAACGATTAAGCCAAGAGAAAATACAATCCCAAGAATAACCAACAACAATAATATGATAGCGAAACCAGTAAATCCGTAATTAATTACTGGTAAGTTGATGTAAAAAAGTAAAAAACCAAAAAGAAGTAAAAAAAAAATTGAGAAGATTTTTTTCATGAGAATCAAACTTTATATATTTCAACATTAGTCTTTGAATAGGTATAAATGTTACACTCCTAAAACTGCTGTTTTTAAAGAAAACAGGAACCATAATTTACAATACCACAAAAAATAGTATTTTTGCATACCGATTGAAATTAATTTTTCAATCTATACATTTTTCAATCTTTAAATTAGACACATGAAAGCATACGTATTTCCAGGTCAAGGTGCACAATTCACGGGAATGGGCAAAGACTTATATGAAAATTCTCCATTAGCAAAAGAATTGTTTGAAAAAGCCAACGAAATTTTAGGTTTCCGCATCACAGACATCATGTTTGAAGGAACAGCCGAAGAATTGAAGGAAACAAAAGTAACACAACCAGCCGTTTTCTTGCATTCGGTAATTTTAGCAAAAACTTTAGAAGACTTTAAACCTGAAATGGTAGCTGGACACTCCTTAGGCGAATTTTCGGCATTAGTGGCGAACGGCGCTTTGTCTTTTGAAGACGGGTTAAAATTAGTTTCACAAAGAGCTCTGGCCATGCAAAAGGCTTGCGAAATAAAACCATCTACTATGGCAGCCGTTTTAGGATTAGCGGATAACATTGTTGAAGAAGTTTGTGCTTCAATTGACGGCGTTGTTGTGGCTGCAAATTATAACTGTCCAGGACAATTAGTAATCTCTGGAGAAATATCTGCGGTTGAAAGAGCGTGTGAAGCTATGAAAGCAGCTGGAGCAAAACGGGCTTTATTATTGCCAGTTGGCGGTGCTTTTCACTCCCCAATGATGGAACCAGCTCGTGAAGAACTGGCGGCAGCTATTGAAGCAACTACGTTTTCTACTCCTATTTGTCCAGTTTATCAAAATGTAACTGCTAGCGCAGTTTCATCAGCAGAGGAAATCAAGAAAAACTTGATTATCCAATTGACTGCTCCGGTAAAATGGACGCAATCTGTACAACAAATGATACAAGACGGCGCCACTTTATTTACGGAAGTAGGCCCAGGAAAAGTATTAGCTGGTTTAATTGGAAAAATTGACAAGGAAGCTGCGACAGCAAATGCATAAAATTAGTGTTCAATTATAACTATTTTTACAATTACAAAAACCTCATAAATAGATTTTTATGAGGATTTTTTTTCTATAAATCATTTGCTTCTTCGCAATGATTATTTAAGATTCCTGTAATCAAATAATCGTCGCCCGACTTTTCGAAAAAAACATACCAAGTTGTTCGTTTATTGGATTTGTAAAAAATGTACTGTGAACCAAGATATTTTAATGCTTGAGGAGTTTTTCGTTGTGGAAATTTTCTAATATTAAGAAAAACAAATTCCACTAATTTTTCTAAATACTTATCTGCATTTTCTTGATAAGAAAAGTATTCTTTTTTGAAAAGCAAATAGACTAAATCATCGAAATAATCTAAAATATGATTTTTATAAATTATTTTTTCCAAGGATACTTACTTATTCTTTTCTTCATTTCAGATAGAAACTCTTCAGATGTAAATCCATTTTTCAACTCCTTATCAAAATCGAAATTTTCTCCAATACCATTTTGCTTCGAAGTGGTTTTGTAAGCCGTAATTGGTTCTTCAGCTTTGCTTGAATTTGCTTTTTTATCGTTCATAATGAATGCTTTAGTGAAACAAATTTACAAAAAAAAATCCCAAACTATCTTTTGATAATATGGGATTCTCATTAAATATAACGTATACTATCTAACCTCTAATTTTCTGTTCCCATTTCCAGGCACTTGCCATCGCTTCTTCAAGCGTGGATTTTGCTTTCCATCCTAGAACATTATTCGCTTTATCGGTATTGGCGTAAGCCGAAGTAATATCCCCTTCTCTACGACCAACAATTTTGTAAGGCAGTTTTTTACCACTTACTTTTTCGAAAGTATGAATGACTTCTAAAACAGAACTTCCAGTTCCAGTCCCCAAATTAAACGTTTCTACTTTAGTTGTATTTTTTTTGTTTAATAAGCGTTGCAAAGCAATTACATGGGCTTTTGCCAAATCAACTACGTGAATATAATCGCGCACCGCTGTACCGTCTGGAGTTGGGTAATCATCCCCATAAACAGAAAGCTCTTTTCGCAAGCCAAAACCAGTTTGCGTAATAAACGGCACCAAATTTTGAGGAACTCCAATAGGCAATTCTCCTATTTCCGCTGAGCGATGAGATCCAATTGGATTAAAATAACGCAATAAAATTGCATTGATATTGGTTACCTTAGCCACATCAATGATAATTTCTTCTCCTATTTTTTTGGTATTCCCATAAGGTGACATTGGCTGCTGTACTGGAGCATTTTCAGTAATTGGCATTTTTTCGGCTTGACCGTAAACAGTACACGACGAGCTGAAAATGAAATTGGCTTCGGGTTTTTGCTGTAATTCTTGCAAAACATAAACTAACGCACTGATGTTGTTTTCATAATACAACAACGGTTTTTCAACACTTTCACCCACTGCTTTTGAAGCCGCAAAATGAATGACACCTGAAATATCATGATGTCTTTTGAAAAAATCCTGTACTTTTTCTTTTTCGCGCAAATCTAATTTTTCAAAAGCCGGAACTTTACCTGTAATATTCTGAATTCCGTCCAAGACATCCAATGAAGTATTTGACAAGTTATCTACAACAATAACTTCATATCCTTCATTTTGCAATTCAACTACGGTATGAGACCCTATAAAACCCAAACCTCCTGTAACTAATATTTTCATCGTTCCCTTTTTTAGATGCAGATGCAAAAGATAGCATCTTATTAATATTCTTTATAAAAAAGACGCGATACCTTGCGCCTCTAGATTATTTCAAAAATTCTAAAACACTGTCTGTAATAAATTTAATTTGTTCATCATCCAGTTCGGTATGCATTGGCAACGAAAGCACTTCTTTTACCAATTGATTGGTTACCGGAAAATCTTCTTCCTTGTAACGAGAATCTAAATAGGCTTTTTGCGAATGCAACGGAATTGGGTAATAAATAGCACATGGAATCCCTTTGTCCAGCAAATGTTGCATCAAGCCGTTCCTGTCAGCATTTATAATTCGTAACGTATATTGATGAAAAACGTGGCAGTCACAAACAGCACAAATAGTAGGCGCAGTTATATTTTCATGGCCTTCAAAAGCAATAGAATATTTTCTGGCTGCCTCTTGTCTGGCTCTGCTATACTGGTCTAATAAAGGTAATTTAGCGTTCAAAACGGCTGCCTGAATACTGTCTAATCTTGAATTCACACCCACAACATCATGGTGATAACGCTCATACATTCCGTGGTTGACAATCCCGCGAAGTTTGTGAGCTAATGCGTCGTCATTCGTGAAAATCGCTCCACCATCACCGTAACATCCAAGATTTTTGGAAGGAAAAAAGGAAGTCGCTCCTACATGTCCAATTGTTCCCGCTTTCTTTTTAGACCCATCCGAAAATTTACAGTTGGCACCAATTGCCTGTGCATTATCTTCGATGACATATAGGTTATGTTCTTTGGCAATAGCCATAATAGCTTCCATATTGGCAGCACGACCAAACAAATGCACCGGCACAATGGCTTTTGTTTTTGGTGTAATTGCTTTTTTGATTCCTTCGATAGAAATATTCATGTTATACATATCCACATCGACTAAAACGGGTACCAATTGCAATAAAGCAATTACCTCCACTGTCGCTGCAAAAGTAAAATCAGCCGTAATTACCTCGTCACCAGACTTTAAATCCAATCCCATCATTGCAATTTGCAACGCATCGGTTCCGTTAGCACACGGAATTACATGTTTTACATCTAAATACTCTTCTAACGATTTTTGAAATTGATGCACTTG
>JAGOJA010000009.1:12130-26787 GCA_017995345.1 Flavobacterium sp. | reverse complement strand
GGCTTGCCCGTGATTGAAAAGATCAAAGAGCAATTTCCTTCGCATAAAATTGTGATTACTTTTTTCTCTCCTTCAGGTTATGAAGTTCGCAAAAATAACACTGTGGCAGATGTTACGGTATATTTGCCTTTGGACACCAAGAAAAACGCACAACATTTTTTGAAACTCGTTCATCCTGATTTAGTGTTTTTTATTAAGTACGAATATTGGCCTAATTATCTTTATCAGCTCAAAAAAGAAGGTATTAAAACCTATTTAATTTCTGGAATTCTCAGGAAGAATCAACTTTTTTTTAAATGGTATGGTGGTTTTTTCAGAGAAGCATTAGACACTTTTACTTACTTCTTTGTACAAAATGATTCATCAAAAAAACTACTACTTCAACTTGGCAAAACCAATGTAGCCGTATCGGGAGACACCCGTTTTGATCGAGTTGCCGCAATTTTAGAAAAAGACAACTCGCTCGATTTTATTGAAGATTTCTTGTCGGTTCGAGCGCAGTCGAGAACAACTACCACAATTGTTATTGGAAGTTCATGGCCAAAAGACGAGAATATACTCGTCGATTTTATCAACTTGAATACATTTAATATCAAGTTTATAATTGCACCTCACAATATTAAGTCCGAACAAATTCTAAATTTAAAAAACAGCATCACAAAGAAAACTGTTTTATTCTCTGAAAAAGAGGGGAAAAGCCTTGCTGATTTTGATGTTTTCATCATTGACACCATTGGCATCTTGACCAAAATCTATAGTTATGCCGATATTGCGTATGTAGGTGGTGGTTTTGGAAATCCTGGTGTTCATAATATTTTGGAACCCGCTACCTTTGGCGTTCCAATTGTCATTGGTTCCAACTATTCACATTTTGCAGAAGCAACAGCGCTGGTCAATATGAACGGTTGCCTCTCGGTTTCAAACCAAAAGGAACTTAATGAAGCTTTTGAAAATTTGATTCAAAACGAGGACATTCAACACGAAAAAGGACACATTTGCAGCACTTTCGTGCAAATGAATAAAGGGGCTACTACTATTATTCTAAAACACATTTTGAATGATTCAATTTAAACCGTTAGTAGTTACTGATATCGATACAATCGTAACAATGATGAAGGCATTTTATGCCATCGACAATTATCCGATAGATAAAGAAAAATCCAAAACTTTATTTCAAGAATTTATTTCCAACGAAGATCTTGGGAAATCATGGCTCATTTTATCCGATGAGGAAACTGTAGGCTATGTTATTCTAACCTTTGTTTTTAGTTTTGAATACCAAGGAAAAATAGCGTTTTTAGACGAGCTATATCTTAATGAAAAAGCTCGTGGTAAGGGAATTGGAAGTCAAGCTGTAACATTTGTTTTGGAACAAAGCAAAAAATTATCACTACAATTAATCTATCTAGAGATAGAAAACCACAATCAAAACGCACAAAAATTGTATATTGCCAACGGATTTGAATTACACAATCGAAAATTAATGACCCACAAACTCAAGTAAAATTGCAAACTAAATAAATAAACATGAAATTTTTAAAACTATTCTTATTATTGTTCGTCATTCAGACACAAGCGCAACAAGGTGGAATGTGGATTCCTTCTTTATTAAAAGGAATGAATGAAACCGAAATGAAAAATCTAGGCATGAAAATGTCAGTGAAAGAGATTTATGATGTAAACCAATCGAGCTTGAAAGATGCAGTTCCTCACTTTAATGGCGGCTGCACCTCTGAGGTTATTTCTCCAAAAGGGCTGATATTAACCAATCATCATTGTGGATATTCTCAAATTCAATCCCACTCAACTGTAGATCACGATTATCTTACTGATGGATTTTGGGCGTACAAAATGGAAGACGAATTGCCAAACGAAAACTTGACAGTAACTTTCATTGTCAAAATTGAAGATGTAACAGCATTAGTCTTGAACGGTACTGATGCTCTTATAAACGAAGCAGAAAAACAGGAAAAAATTCAAGAAAACATTTCGGCATTAAGTAATTCTTTACCAAAGGAAAATTGGCAGGAAAATAAAATCCGTACCTTTTATGAAGGAAATCAATACATGCTTTTTGTAACTGAAACCTTTACGGATGTTCGTCTTGTAGGTGCTCCACCTACAGCGATAGGGAAGTTTGGATCTGATACAGATAACTGGGTTTGGCCACGTCATACTGGAGATTTCTCTTTGTTTAGGATTTATGCTGACAAAAATAATCGTCCCGCTAAATATTCGAAGGACAACGTACCTTATACACCAAAACATTTCTTGCCTATCTCGCTGGATGGCGTAGCCGAAGATGATTTTACATTGGTTTTTGGATACCCAGGAAAAACAAACGAATATTTACCTTCGATTGCGATTGAACAAATTATAAATGAGCTGAATCCTGCTAAAATCGAAATTAGAGACAAAGCCCTTAAAGTTGCCGATGGTTTTATGCGAAAAGACAATGCTATCAAAATTCAGTACGCTTCAAAATACGCGAGTATTGCCAATTATTGGAAAAAATGGATTGGCGAAACACAAGGATTAAAAAAATCAAATGCTGTCGCCGTAAAAAGAGAAACTGAAAAAGCTTTTCAGCAAAAAATTGCAAAGACAGGCAAAGAGAAAGAGTACGGAACGCTATTGGCTGATTTTGACAAAAACTACACAGAAATAGCTCCTTATGCCGTTGCGAGAGACTATTTTACCGAAATAGTATTGCGCAATACTGAATTATTAAGCATGGGGTACAAGTTATACCAATTAGAACAAGTGTACAAAAGCAGAGGTGAACAAGCATTCACAGACCGAAAAAATAATTTAATAAACGGACTCGCCGATTTCTACAAAAATTTCAATGCAACTGTAGATGAAAAAGTTTTCGAACAGTTAATCGAATTATATGCTGCAAAATCGCCAAAACAATTTTTACCGCAAGGTTTGACAAACGTCAATGCAAAAAATTTAGCTTCGGAAATTTATACCAAATCCAAACTTAAAAATTACGCAGGTCTAAAAGAATTGTTGTCAGGTGATGCTAAAACCGTTTTGTCAAATTTGAATACCGATCCCGGTTTCCTTTTGGTAAAAGAATTAGCCGATATCTATTCTAAAGAAGTTGCACCCAAATACGACGAAATTAATTTAAAGATTACTGCTTTGCAACGTACATACATGAAAGCGCAATTGGAATTAAACACTGAAAGTCGCATTTTCCCAGATGCCAACAGTACCTTAAGGGTTACTTACGGTAAAGTAAAAGGATATGAGCCTAAAGACGCTACGATTTATACTCCAATAACCTATTTAGATGGAGTAATGGAAAAATACATTCCAGGAGATTATGAATTTGATGTTCCAGCCAAATTAATCGATCTATACAAAACCAAAGATTATGGTCCTTATGGAGAAAACGGAAAAATGCCTGTTAACTTTATTGGTACAAATCATACTACAGGAGGTAACTCTGGAAGCCCAGCAATTGACGCTAATGGTAACTTAATAGGTCTCAATTTTGACAGAGTTTGGGAAGGAACAATGAGTGATATATATTACGACCCAAGTATTTGCAGAAATATTATGGTAGATATTCGTTACGTTTTGTTTATTATGGATAAATATGCAGGTGCGAAAAATTTAATTAGCGAATTAAAACTAGTTCACCCTAAGAAAAGCAAACCACTGAAAAAGAAAAGTTTAAAACAAAAATAGCCTAAAAACAAGGCTAAAGCGACATTATTAAACATTTATCAATCAATTTCGCGAACTGGCATAGTAATTGATAATAGTTCCGGCGTTGACAAAGAATAATATTTTTTAAAAAAAAATTAAAAAAATAATATACATATCAAAAATTTTATATCTTTGCCAAGAATTAATAATTAACCTTTTATATTAAATTAAGATGAAAAAAGTATTTTTAAGTTTAGCTGCTGTTGCTGTTTTGACTGTTGTATCATGTAAAAAAGCTGACGCTGCTGCTGATGACGCTTCTGCTGTAGTTGATTCTGCTGCTGCTGTAGTTGATTCTGCTGCTGCTGTAGTTGACTCTGCTGCTGTAGTTGTTGATTCTGCTGCTGCTGTTGCTACTGACGCTGCTGCTACTGCTACTGAAGCTGCAAAAAAATAATTAGAACTCAAATTCTAAAAATTTTAAAGCCATCCGCTATGCGAGATGGCTTTTTTAATTTGCATCATTTTTAATTACCTCAAAAGAGATTTACAAGTAAAAAAGTGAGTTGTGGAAATCTAATTTCCACAACTCACTTTTTTTTACGAATCAATTTAAAAGCCTTTAATCAGAAAAAATAAAATCATTTCCAGAAAAATCCAAAACCTCTGAATTTGACCCATATCGCACTATCTCATCGATTCCCTTTTGAAGGCGCAACGAAGTGGTGTATTTTCTACTTGTTGCAAAATGATTTCCTTCCAACATCAATTTAAAATAGAATTTCCCAGTGGAAGACTTAAACTTTAAAAATTCAGCAGTTTCAATTACAGCTTTAAACTTTTCAATATCTTCTTCACATTCAAACTTCAGTTCATAACTCAAACTGGTAAAAACTACCTTTCCCTTTTTGGAAGTAAAAACAAACTTATATTCGTCGTTATATCTTTTACTAATTACAAAAGCACCCATAGTGTATTAAAATAACAAAAATTTAAATTACAAATCACAAAAAAAAAGAGTTAGCATTGGTTCCTACAGATTTAGTTTTAGGCAAAAAAACAAAAAAGCCTCTTCAATTGAAGAGGCTTTAGTACTCAGAGCGGGACTTGAACCCGCACGAACATTGCTGTTCACTGGATTTTAAGTCCAGCGTGTCTACCAATTTCACCATCCGAGCATTATGTGGTGTTTGAGCGAAAAACGGGGCTCGAACCCGCGACCTCGACCTTGGCAAGGTCGCGCTCTACCAACTGAGCTATTTTCGCATTTTCAATTCTTAGAAAGAACCACAATACTTGTTTCGTATTGCGGATGCAAATTTAGGACATTTATTGAATTACACAAGCCTTTTTTATAAAAATATTACTCATTAAAGTTAATGTTCTGATAACCTAAACTTTAAAACCAAATAATTTACTTCCTCGTTAACATTCTTTTAATTTCATTGAGTTTCATCAGTGCTTCCATAGGTGTAATGGTGTTGATGTCCAGATTTAAGATCTCTTCTTTGATTTCTTCCAATAAAGGGTCGTCAAGATTAAAGAAACTCATTTGCATTTGTTCCGCTTGTTCGCCTTTTAGGCTCGAGCTATCTTTCGCCGCTTTTATTCCGTTTAGCGCATCACTCGAATGATTCTTTTCTAATTTCTTCAAAAGCTTTTGCGCTTTCAAAATTACGATTTGAGGCATTCCGGCCATTTTTGCCACATGTATTCCAAAACTATGCGCACTTCCTCCTTTTACTAATTTTCGAACAAAAAGCACGGTATCTTTCAATTCTTTGACGGCCACATTGTAATTCTGAATTCTCGGCAATGATTCACTCATTTCATTCAACTCATGGTAATGCGTAGCAAACAAAGTTTTGGGCCTCGAAGGATGTTCGTGTAAGAACTCCGCAATTGCCCATGCAATAGAAATCCCGTCATACGTGCTTGTTCCTCTCCCAATTTCATCTAAAAGCACCAAACTCCTATCGGAAATATTGTTCAAAATAGAAGCTGTTTCATTCATTTCGACCATAAAAGTAGATTCCCCCATCGAAATATTATCACTCGCTCCTACTCTAGTGAATATTTTATCTACAATTCCCATTCTTACGCTGTCTGCAGGCACAAAACTTCCCATTTGACACAACAGTACGATCAAAGCTGTTTGGCGCAAAATAGCGGACTTTCCAGACATATTTGGACCTGTAATCATTATCAATTGCTGTGTTTCTCTATCCAAGAACACATCGTTCGCAATATAAGGCATGCCAACTGGCAATTGTTTTTCGATAACTGGATGTCTTCCGTTGTTGATTTCCAATTCGAATGTTTCATCAAGTTCTGGACAAACATATTTATTTTCGATAGCTAACTGCGTAAAAGAACACAAACAATCGAGTTGCGCCACCAAATTCGCATTCATTTGAACCGGCTTGATATACGTGGCAATCCAACTGACCAATTGCTCAAATAATTCTACTTCTATTTTATGGATTTTTTCCTCAGCACCCAATATTTTAGTTTCGTATTCTTTTAACTCTTCGGTAATGTATCGCTCTGCGTTGACCAAAGTTTGTTTTCGAATCCATTCGGCAGGGACTTTATCCTTGTGCATGTTCCTAACTTCAATATAATAGCCAAAAACGTTATTAAAGGAAATTTTCAACGAGGAAATCCCTGTCAATTGTGATTCTCGTTTTTCGATTCCATCCAAGAATTCTTTTCCAGAAGTTGATATTGCTCGCAACTCATCTAACTCAGCATGAATTCCTTTGGCAATAGCATTTCCTTTGGCAATAGCCACAGGAGCATCTTGGTTTAAAACCGTTTTTATCTTTTCACGCAATAATTCGCAACCGTGCAAACTATCACCGATTACCTTCACAGCTTCTTGCGGACTTGCTAACGCCAATGTTTTTATTGGAATAATCGCGTCCAATGATTCTTTGAGATAAACTACTTCACGAGGTGACACCTTTCCGGCTGCAATTTTCGAAATCAATCGTTCCAAATCTGAAATTTGCTTGATTTGATTTTGAATGTTTTT
Organism: Flavobacterium sp.; assembly: GCA_017995345.1. GTDB lineage: Bacteria > Bacteroidota > Bacteroidia > Flavobacteriales > Flavobacteriaceae > Flavobacterium. The sequence continues at coordinate 20,087 of JAGOJA010000009.1, read as the reverse complement.
CAGCACTTCCTGATTTTCTTTTAAATAAGAAACGACCTGGTGCCGACTTTGTATTTTAGCACTATCTTTTAACGGCAATGCCAACCAACGTTTCAACAAACGGCCACCCATTGGCGAAAGCGTTTTATCAATAACATCCAGCAACGTCACCGCGTTTGGATTGTAACTGTGGTACAATTCCAGATTGCGAATGGTAAAGCGATCCATCCACACATAAGCATCTTCCGCAATACGTTGAATTGCGGTTATATGTTGCACTTTATTATGTTGTGTTTCGGATAAATAATACAAAATAGCTCCCGAAGCGATGATTCCTTCTTTCAATTCTTCGATACCAAATCCTTTCAAGGAAACCGTTTGAAAATGTTTGGTTATGGTTTCGAATGCATAATCCTCTTTGTAAATCCAGTCTTCCAGATAAAAACTATGATAATCCTCCCCAAAAATTTCCCGGAAATCATTTTTATTGTTTTTTGGAATCAGAACTTCGCTTGGATTAAAATTCTGTAACAGTTTATCAATATATTCGGCATTGCCTTGCGCCGTTAAAAACTCTCCAGTTGAAACATCCAGAAAAGAAATTCCAATCGATTTATTAGCAAAATAAATGGACGCTAAAAAATTATTAGTTTTAGATTGTAAAACCTCATCATTCATAGAAACACCTGGAGTCACCAGTTCAGTAACACCGCGCTTCACGATGGTTTTAGTCATTTTTGGATCTTCAAGCTGGTCACAAATTGCAACGCGAAGTCCCGCTTTGACTAATTTTGGCAAGTATGTGTTCAAGGAATGATGCGGAAAACCAGCTAGAGCCGTCTCCGTCTCTGAACCCGCACCACGCTTAGTCAACACAATTCCTAATATTTTTGAAGCACGAACTGCGTCTTCACCAAATGTCTCATAAAAATCTCCCACACGAAACAAAAGACACGCATCAGGATATTTCCTTTTGATCTCGTTATATTGCTTCATTAACGGCGTTTCCTTAACCGGTTTATCTTTAGATGCCAACTTGTTTTATGTTTAAATAATGAATAAAAAAATATCTTTCAGCGAATTTATATATTTATAGTCAATTATTAAGGTTCAAAAAAAATAATATTTTTTAAGATTAAATTAAGTCATTGGCATGATTTTTTATTTAAATTTGTAAAACAAATTAAAAAACAAAGAAAATGAGAAAAATAGTTACACTAGCATTTTTATTAGTGTTGGGAGTTACAGCTTCTAACGCACAAGAAACATCAAAGGCTGTTAAAAAAATAAAAGCTAAAACTACCGCAGCTTCAACTCCAAAAGTGGATGGTGCAGGAATGGTTTTTGTAACTGAAACGATTGATTACGGTACTGTTGCTTACAACTCTGACGGTCGCCGTGAATTTGTATTCACTAATAATGGTAACAAACCGTTAATCATAACTAATGTCCAATCTACTTGTGGTTGTACGGTACCTACCTATCCAAAAGAGCCAATTGCTCCGGGAGCAAAAGGAGTTATTGGAGTAAAATATGACACATCAAGAGCAGGTCAAGCATTTACAAAAACAGTAACTTTGACAACTAATGCAGTTGAACCAAGTAGAACACTTACAATAAAAGGAAATGTTTTAGCTGCTGATGCTACAAAAAGCTAAATTTCAAACGAATACACAATAAAGCTTCCATTAACTTCGGAAGCTTTTTTTTTTGAATAATTGACAAAATATGAGAAAGCTAGAAAACAGCGAACTAGACCGAAAATCCATTGAGACCTTTAAAAATTCTAAAAAAACACCCCTTATTTTGGTGTTAGATGACATCCGCAGTTTACACAATATTGGCTCTGTCTTTAGAACTGCTGATGCCTTTTTGATCGAAAAAATATTCTTGTGTGGCATCACGGCTACTCCTCCAAACAAAGAAATTCATAAAACAGCGCTTGGAGCAACTGAAACAGTAGCTTGGGAACACCATGAGGATGTTCTTGAGGTTATCACAAAATTAAAAAAAGATAACGTAACGACTCTTGCTATTGAGCAAGTAGAAAGCGCCGTTTTTCTTCAAAACTTTAAAGTTGAAAAAAATAAAAAATACGCTTTGGTTTTTGGAAACGAAGTCTATGGTGTTTCGCAGGATGCAGTCGCATTGTGTGATGGCTGTATTGAAATCCCACAGTTAGGCACGAAACATTCTTTGAACATTTCGGTGAGTGCCGGTATTGTAGTTTGGGATTTATTTAAGCAGTTTAATGATTGATTTTTTGTCGAATTTCATTTAAAATATAAAGATAATCTTCTTGATTTTTTACAAAATCTCTATCAGAAACATCAATAATCAGCACATTCAAATCAGTTTGTGATTTAATATAATCCAGATACCCACTGTTGATTTTATCCAAATATTCGGCGGGAATTTTTTGCTCATAACTCCGGCCGCGTTTTTTAATATTTTGCAACAGCCTTTCTGAATTTTGATACAAATAAATGTATAAATCTGGCTTAGGCATTTCTCTGTAAATGATATCAAAAAGATTGCGATACAACCGATATTCGTCGTCGGCCAAGGTTATTTTGGCAAAAATTAAAGACTTAAAAATATGATAATCGGCAACTACAAAGTCTTTAAACAGATCAAACTGTGCTAAATCATCCGACAATTGTTGGTATCTGTCCGCTAGGAATGACATTTCAAGCGGAAATGCATACCTATTTTGATCTTTATAAAATTTAGGCAAGAAAGGATTGTCTGCAAAACGCTCCAATACCGTTTTTGCATTAAAATCTTCTGAAATTTTAGTAGCCAAAGTAGTTTTTCCCGCTCCAATATTCCCTTCAAAAGCAACATAATTATAATTTTCCAATGGAATATTACGCAATGGATTGATTAAATCTTGAACGACGACACAAATACTTTCATCCGGTGATAATGCCAACAATTCAGTAACGTTTTTTTGAAGAACGGGATGTTCCCAATCTAAATTTAAATCCTGAATGGGCAACAAAACAAAATTCCTGTTTTGCATCAAAGGATGTGGAATTTGGAGTTTTTCGGTATCAATAATCTCCGAATCGAATGCAATTAAATCAATATCGATACTACGAGATTGGTATTCTTGCGTTTTATTTCGCAAACGTCCCAAACGCTTTTCGATTTTTAAAACCTGAGTAAGTACTTTATGAGCAGAACTATAGGTATGCAAAACTAAGGCACAATTATAAAAAGCGTCACTTTCAAAACCCCAAGCTGGAGTCTCATATAATTTGGAAACTTTGATTACAGTACCAATTTCTTGATGTATCAATTCTAAGCAACGTTCGATGTTTCCCAAACGATTGCCTTGATTGCTTCCTATCGATAAAATAATCCGATGTTGTGATTTCATAATTAGATGCAAATTAACTAAAAGAATTTTAGAATTAGCAATATATTTGCATCCTGTTTTGACAAATAAATTTAGAAATATTAAAGAATTGTTTGTAACATTTTTATCTTTTTTGCGACATATTAAAAAAATATAATTATGAAATTTTTAGGGAATGTATTGGCTACCATTATAGGTATTTTTGTTTTCTTTATGCTGTTCTTTTTTGGAATAGTGCTCATCGGAGCTATTTTTGGCGGTGAATCTGAAGGCGTTACGGTAAAAAATAATTCGGTAATCGAATTGAATTTACAAGACATCAGAAATGATTATGCAGGGAAATATAAAGATCCATGGATGACTATTTTTTCAGAAAACAATAAAGTAGGTTTATCAGACATTATTAATGCTATTGAAAACGCCAAAACGGATAAAGATATCGAAGGAATTTCTATTTTAAATAACGCTTCGTCATTGGGAATGGCACAAAGCAAAGCATTAAGAGATGCTTTGGAAAGCTTTAAAAAATCGGGGAAATTCGTCATGGCGTATGCCAATTCCTATTCACAAAAAGAGTATTATCTAAATTCCGTTGCCAACCCAATTTACTTAAACCCAGTTGGAGACATGGATTTTAAGGGATTGTCTTCTGAAATTATGTTCTTTAAAGATTTTCAGGAAAAATCAGGATTAAAAATGGAAGTAATCCGCCATGGAAAATACAAAAGTGCTGTTGAGCCGTTTTTAGAGAACAAAATGAGTGACGCTAACAGAGAACAAACGACAGCTTTGCTGAATTCTGTTTGGAATTCCGTTATAGCTGACATTTCTAAAAGCAGAAATATATCGGTAGTTAAATTGAACGAAATTGCCAATGGTCTTCTTGCTCGAACTCCTGAAATGGCAAAATCCCAAAAACTAATTGACATTGTTGCCTATGAAGATGTGTATCACAACGCTATTAAAAAGGCACTTAAAGTAGCCAATGACGAAGAATATAATAAAGTCTCTATTTTAGATTATGCCAAAAAAGTAACGACTACTTCTCAATCTTTTGACAGCAAGGATCAAATCGCCATTATTTATGCGCAAGGAGAAATTCTGGGCGGTGAAGGTGATGTGAATGTCATTGGCGAAGGTTCTATGCGTCGCTCGTTGCAAGAGGCACGAAAAAACAAAAATGTAAAAGCTATTGTACTTCGTATTGACAGTCCAGGCGGAAGCGCTTTGACCTCTGATTTGATTTGGAGAGAAATTGAATTGACCAAAAAAGTAAAACCTATAGTGGTTTCGATGGGTAATTATGCGGCTTCAGGCGGTTATTATATTGCTTGTAATGCCAATACCATTTTTGCCGAAGAAAACACAATCACAGGTTCTATTGGCGTTTTTGGAATATTACCCAACTTCACTCCGTTGGCCACTAAAATGGGAATCTATACGGAACAAGTTAAAACGCATCAAAACTCAGCGAATTATAGTCCTTTTGTTCCAATCGATGAAAATTTCAAAGCAGTTACGCTAGAAGGTGTCGAGCATATTTACAAAACTTTTGTAACACATGTTGCCCAAGGACGAAAAATGAGCTTTGCACAAGTAGATGCTATTGCACAAGGAAGGGTTTGGACTGGTTCTGAAGCATTAAAAATAGGACTTGTAGATAAAATTGGAGGTTTAGATGATGCTATTGCAAAAGCGGCTTCTTTAGCAAAAACAAAAAGCTACAGCACGCAAAACTATCCAATATACGAGAAAAATTTCGATGATCTTTTTGCAAATCTTCCTTTTGCAAAATCGAAAGCTGATTTCATAAAAGAAGAAATTGGTGAAGAAAACTATCGAATTATGCAGGAAATAAAAAAATTGCAAGCACGAAAAGGGGTTCAAGCGATACTGCCTTTTGAAATAAACATTCATTAAGAACTGATATAAGCTCTTAGAAATCCGTTTAATCTACCTTGCTTAAACGGATTTTTTTATATCAAAAAGTTTAATTACTGCTTATGAAAAACACTACATTATAAAAACACTATTTTTGTAAAAGAATTCAAGGCACTATTTTTGCCCAACTTATAAATCTAAAGACAATCAAATTATGCTAAAGAAAATTTTAAAAATCATTGGAGTACTGATCCTCCTATTGGTCGTGGCCCTATTTGCTGCGCCTTTTCTATTTAAAGATCAAATAAAAACTAAAATTTCTGAGGCAATCAATGCCAAGGTAGATGCCAAAGTCTCTTTTGCAGAAGCAGATTTAAGCTTATTCAAAAATTTTCCAAATGCGAATGTAACCCTGGAAAAATTAGTCATCATAAACAAAGCTCCATTTCAGGGCGACACACTGATTTCGCTAGGGGAATTGAATTTAAAAATGTCTATAAAGGAACTTTTTAAAGGAAAAAATGAAGCGATAGCTATTGACGGAATCAGTTCTAAAAACGGATTAATCAATATCATTTTTAATAAAGACGGAATCGCCAATTACGACATTGCATTGAAAGATGAAAAAACCATAGATGATGGAAAAAGCAGTCCGTTATCCTTGAAAATTCAAAATTATAAAGTTGAGAATTTCAAGTTGCGTTATTTTGACGAAAGTTCAAAAATAAAAATGGTAATCGACAGTTTGAACCACGAAGGAACTGGGGATTTTACAGCTCAAAAATTAGATTTAGTTACCAAATCAACTGCAAAAGTATCACTCGATATGGACAAGGTCAATTACATGAAAAACGTAGCCTTGACTCTTGATGCCATTTTGGGAATTGATTTAGAAAAAAGCAAATACACTTTTAAAGAAAACAAAGCATTAATCAACCAATTACCGTTGGAATTTGATGGATTTATTCAGATGGTGGAAGCCGGACAGGAATATGATTTGAAATTTAAAACGCCAACTTCATCTTTCAAAAATTTCTTAGGAGTCATTCCTTCAGCTTATGCAGCTAATTTAGATAATGTGAAAACAACTGGAGACTTCACCGTTGTAGGTTTTGCAAAAGGCTTGTATTCTGATACAACGGTGCCAAAATTCAATATTGATATTGTCTCAAACAATGCTTCTTTTAAGTATCCTGATTTACCAAAATCGGTTCAAAATATCGTTATTGATACTAGAATCATCAACGAGACTGGGATTTTAAATGACACATATGTCAGCTTAGACAATCTTTCTTTCAAAATAGACCAAGATGTTTTTAATGCTAAAGCCAATATTAGAAACATCACACAAAACGCAATAGTTGATGCCGCTTTAAAAGGAACTATCAATTTAGCCAACCTTTCTAAAGCATACCCTATAAAGCTAGACAAACCGTTATCAGGGATTTTAAAGGCTGATGTGACTACAAAATTTGATATGCAATCAGTAGAAAAAAGCCAGTACCAAAATATAAATAACGCCGGAACAATGAGTTTATCCGGTTTCAACTATGTGGATGAAAACGGCAAAAAAATGAACATTAGCAATGCTTTAGTTCAATTCAACCCTAGCCAAGTCAACTTGAAAGAACTAAACGCAACTACCGGAAAAAGCGATATTAGTGTAACGGGAATATTGGAGAATTTTTATGGATTTATATTTAAAAACCAAGAGTTGAAAGGAAACTTCAACATGAATTCTAAACAATTAGCAGTTGATGATTTTATGACCGCAGGTGAAGAATCTAAAACTGATTCTAAAAAAGCTGACGCAATGAAAATTCCCGCTTTCTTAAATTGTACGCTTACCGCAAAAGCGACTACGGTTTTATATGATAATTTGACTTTGAAAGACGTTTCGGGAAAACTAATCGTAAAAGACGAAAAAGTGACTTTTGAAAACGTAAAAACAGCTATTTTCGGCGGAAGAATTGACATGAATGGCGCTGTTTCTACAAAAGGGAAAACGCCTGTTTTTAATATGGATTTAAAATTAAATCAAGTCGATATTGCACAGTCGTTCACCCAACTGGATCTGTTGAAAAAAATTGCACCAATTGCTGGAATCATCAACGGAAAATTAAACTCAAGCATCAAACTGAACGGAAACCTTGATGCAACAGAATTGACTCCTGATTTGAAAACGCTAACCGGAGATTTATTAGGACAATTACTATCTACTACCGTAAATTCAAGTAATTCGACTTTACTAACTGCTTTGGGTTCGAATATCAAATTTATTGATGTAAATAAAATCAATTTGAATGATTTGAAAGCTGCGCTAACTTTCAAAGATGGAAAAGTAAATGTAAAACCATTTGACATCAACTACAAAGACATTAAAGCAACTATTGGAGGAACGCACGGTTTTGACCAAAGCATGAATTACAATTTAAAATTTGAGGTTCCTACTAAATATCTCGGTTCAGAAGCGAATGCCTTAATTGCAAAATTATCTCCTGCTGAAGCTGAGAAAGTACAAAGCATTCCGATTAATGCCTTACTAGTTGGAAATTTCACGAATCCAAAAATTACAACTGACATTAATAGTGCGGTAACTAAATTGACGACTCAATTAGTAAACCAACAAAAAGACAGGCTGGTAAAACAGGGGACATCAGCTTTGACAGATTTACTTAACAAAAACAAAAAACTGGGCGATACTACTAAAACGGTTCTTCCAGCAACAAAAGA
>JAGOJA010000009.1:0-12030 GCA_017995345.1 Flavobacterium sp. | reverse complement strand
TTTTTTTTATACATTTATGTTTACTATATATCCTTCGGAACCACGAATATTGAAAACCGTTCCATCTTCAAAAAGTAAATACTGTCCTTTTATTCCGGTAAGTTTTCCCTGAAACTGCGGTGTTTTATCCAAGCTCAAGCTGTTTACTTTACTTGGATAGTGTAAAACAGGATAATGCATCTCGTACAAATCATTCTTCTGCGAATAAAAGTATTCTTGAACTTCTGTTGGGATTAAATTTTCTACTTTCAATCGCTCCGCAACTAAGTCAATTTGCTCCACATTATTCGTTAGCATTTTTCTCCAATTGGTTTTATCGGCATAATGATTTTTCAGCGCTACCTCCGTTATTCCCGCCAAGTATCTATTAGGCACTTCCACAATAGATATGGCCTGGGTTGCGCCCTGATCAATCCATCGGGTAGGCATTTGTGTTTTCCTGGTCACACCTACTTTTACTTCGCTCGACAAAGCCAAATAAACAATATGTGGCTGCAATTGTACTTTTTCTTCATACGCTAAATCCCTGTCCTGAATTCCAAGATGAGCGGTACTTAACTCGGGTTTCATTATCCAATCACCTACAGCAGCACTGGAATAAAAACAATCGTAACAAAATCCTTGGCGGAATATTTTTTTCTTCTTGCCGCAATTCAAACATTGGTAGCCCACAAAATTGATTTCCAGCTCTTTATTCAACAACTGATTCACGTTTAAAAAACTATTCTCAAAAACCAAATAATATTGAATTGGGTCTCCAAATTCAGTTTGCATTTTTGTTAGTACACCTTCGTAAGTCATTGTATTTAAAGTTTCAAGTTTAACGCATGTAGTTAAACAAATTTTATTATTTTTGGTAAAGTTATAATTCATAATTCATAATTCATAATTTAAAAATGCCGCTAACCATAATCAATTCGTTTGCCTCTTGGGTTCTAAAACAAAGGATTCATCAGATTGAACTTTTCCTAAAATATCCTAATGAGGTTCAGGAAGAATTGCTTATGAATTTAATTCAATGTTCAAAAAACACTGTTTTAGGCAAAGAATATGATTATGTTTCGATAAACTCCTATGCTGTTTTTGCCGAAAGAATTCCTATCTCTACATACGAAGAATTACAACCGCTGATTGAAAGAACCCGCAAAGGAGAGCAAAATGTTTTTTGGGAAGAACCTATAAAATGGTTTGCTAAATCAAGTGGAACAACAAATGCCCAAAGCAAATTTATTCCCGTAAGCAATGAAGCGCTCGAAGATTGTCATTATAAAGGCAGTAAGGATTTACTGTGTATGTATTTGAATAATAATGAGGATTCAGAACTGTTTCTTGGAAAAAGTCTGCGTCTTGGCGGAAGTTCCCAAATCTATGAGGACAACAATACTTTCTTTGGAGATTTATCTGCAATTTTAATCGAAAACATGCCCATTTGGGCAGAATTCAGTAGTACACCAAGCAGTAAAATTTCACTCATGAGCGAGTGGGAAACTAAAATTGCTGCAATAATAAATGAAACCAAAAATGAAAATGTAACCAGTTTCGCCGGAGTTCCTTCCTGGATGTTAGTTTTAATGAATAAAATGTTGGAAGAAACCGGAAAAGGAAATCTATTCGAACTTTGGCCAAATTTGGAAGTGTACTTTCACGGAGGCGTAAATTTTGAACCGTACCGAGAACAATACAAAAAAATACTCCCTAAAAAAGATTTTAAATATTACGAAATATACAATGCCTCTGAAGGTTTTTTTGCCATTCAGGATTTAAATAATTCTAGTGATTTATTATTGATGCTAGACTACGGAATTTTCTATGAGTTCATTCCAATGGATACTTTTGGGACGCCGGATCAAAAAGTAATTCGATTGGCAGATGTAGAATTGTTTAAAAATTATGCTTTGGTAATCACAACCAATTCTGGTTTATGGCGATATTTGATAGGCGACACCGTTCGTTTTACGTCATTAAATCCATATCGAATTCGGGTAACGGGAAGAACCAAGCATCACATTAATGTTTTTGGAGAAGAATTGATGGTCGAAAATACCGATCAGGCTATAGCCAAAGCGTGTAAACTAACCCAAACCGAAGTGGTTGATTATACCGTTGCACCTATATTTATGGAAGGAAAAGAAAAAGGTGCTCATGAATGGATGATTGAATTTAAAAACCCACCTGCTGATGTATCTCAATTCCAGAAAGCATTAGATGAATCCATACAATCCTTAAACTCAGATTACGAAGCGAAACGCTACAACAACATGACATTAAATCCGTTAGTAATCAATGTAGCTCGAAAAAATTTGTTTTATGATTGGTTAAAAGACCGAGATAAATTGGGAGGTCAACATAAAATTCCAAGACTATCCAACCAAAGAGATTATTTGGAGCAACTGAAAAGTATGCAGTTTCAAACTGTGTAAAAAAAGGCTGCCTCATTTAGGAACAGCCTCTTTTTATAATTATTTTAGTATTTTACTCCTCCATCATCATATCAATATGCCTGTCGTGGTATCCTAACAGGTATAAAACACCGTCGAGTCCTAAACTGGAAATAGAACTTTCTGCTTTTTCTTTTACCGTAGGTTTAGCATGAAAAGCAATTCCTAAACCTGCCAGATTCAACATTGGTAAATCATTGGCGCCATCACCCACTGCAATAGTTTGATTGATATGAATCCCTTCCTTATCGGCAATAGCGCGCAGGTATTCGGCTTTTTTATCGCCGTCAACAATTTCGCCTAAATAGTTGCCCGTCAATTTTCCATCTTTAATCTCCAATTCATTAGCGTGAACGTAATCAATCCCTAATTCTTTTTGCAAGTATTTCCCAAAAAAGGTAAAACCTCCGGATAAAATAGCGGTTTTATAGCCGTAATATTTCAACGCCTTCATCAAGCGATGTGCTCCTTTCGTAATGGGTAGATTTTTAGCGACATTTTGCAGCACATCTTCGCTCAAACCTTCTAGCAAAGCCATGCGTTGCTTGAAGCTTTCGCTAAAATCAATTTCACCGTTCATTGCTGCTTCCGTGATGGCTTTTACTTGCTCACCGACACCTGCCAATTCAGCCAATTCATCGATTACTTCGGTTTGAATCAATGTCGAATCCATATCAAAACATACCAACCGTCTGTTTCTTCGGTACATATTGTCTTCTTGAAACGAAATATCCACATCTAAGGTTCTGGAAATTTCCATAAAACTCGCGGTCATCAACGTTTTATCTACAATGGTTCCTGTTACCGATAATTGAATGCAAGAACGCGGAAATTCTTCTTTTTCAATAATAGAAACCCTGCCTGTTAACCTTTTGATCGAATCAATATTTAAATTTTGGTTCGACAGAATCCGAGTCACAGCTGCTAATTGCACAGCGGTTAGAGTTTCTCCCAAAACATTTATGATATAGCGTTGTTTGCGTTGCCCTTTTACCCATATTTCGTAATCCTCAATAGAAATTGGAATAAACTTAACTTTGACACCTAATTCATACGCTTTAAACAATAAATCTTTCAAAACAGGTCCTGAGGTACAGCCTACTTTTATTTCAAATAAAATACCTAAAGACAAGGTGTCATGGATATCTGCCTGACCGATATCTAGAATAGTGGCGTCATAAGTTGCCAATATGGATGACAAACCAGCAGTTACACCTAATTTGTCCTGACCAGAAACTTTCAATAAAATAACCTCTTTATCTTCTACTTGCATGCGCTACTTATTTGATTTAGAATAGACAAAAATCGACAATCTGAAGCTGATAAAAAAAAATAATGTTCCTTATTATAAACAATAACAAATAGTGTAAATTCTACATAAAAAAACCTGTTCAAATGAATGAACAGGTTTGTATTTTTGAGAAAAATGCAATTTTCATACTATAGTCTCCAAAGATTTTAATGCTAATTATTTTTCATTTTCATCAAAATTCACCATCCAATTGATTCCAAATTTATCGGCAAACATCCCGAAATAAGCACCCCAAAAGGTGTCATTCATTGGCATTGTCACCTTTCCTCCAGCCGATAAACCGTTAAACAATTTATCTGCTTCTACTTTACTTTGAGCATTAATAGATAAAGAAATGTTTTCCCCAAAAGCAATTTCCCCACTTGCCGAATTACTGTCGCTTCCCATCAGGATTGACCCATCACCGATTGGTAAAGTAACATGCATAATTTTATTCCCTTCCGCTTCGGAAAAAACGGGATTGCCTTCTGCTGGTGGCATGTCTTTAAACTTTCCTACATAAGGAAATGCTCCACCAAATACAGATTGATAAAACAGAAATGCTTCTTCGCAATTTCCGTTAAATATTAAATAAGGATTAATTGATGCCATCATTATAATTTTAATTTATATGTTATTTCCCTTCTGAAAGTTTCTTTACCAAATCTAACGCTTTTGGGAATGTAGTGTTGAAATAATCGATATATTTTTCTACGGAATCCATTTTAGCTTTTAAAACAGTTTGACCGTTTTTTTCTGTCAAACGGTATGTTTCCATAGTACCCGACCATTCTTTCGTGGTATCATCAGCAGGCATTTCCTTAAATTTTTTGATTTCATTCAAATGCTTAAAAGCCATGTATTCATAATCTATTTTTTTATAAATAATGCTGCTCATTCCATCCCCAATTGGGGATAAAAACTGAATCTTACTGCCTTCTTTCCAATCGCTTACTACATAATTTCCTTCACAAAAAACGGATGTCCATTGTTTGTAGGTAGCATCATTCCATAAAATGTCCCAAACTTTTTCTTTTGGAGCATTAATCTCGATTTTAAATTCCAATGTTGTCATTTTGTAACTGTTTAAATTAACTTGCAACCTACTGTTTGGGTGCTTTACTTAAATCCATATACAACATATTCCAGCGATGTCCGTCAAGATCTGCAAAACCGCAACCGTACATCCAACCTTGAATTTCAGCAGGTTTAGCAAAAACTAAACCTCCGGCTTCTACGACTTTCTTTGCAAACGCATCTACTTCTGCTCTGCTTTCGGCATCAATTGAAATTAGTATTTCGGAACTTGATTTTGTATCTGTAATCTCATTTTGAACAAAATTTTCAAACGTCGATTCCTCAAAAAGCATAATCGCAAAATTAGTGGCTCCAATGGACAAACATGTTGAATCCGGCGTAGCGTATTGTTCATTAAAAGAAAAACCTATTTTAGCGAAAAATGCTTTTGATCTCGAGACCTCTTTTATTGGTAAATTAAGCCATATTTGCTTTGTCATTTAGTTTGTTTTTAAAGGGTTGAATTTTAAACATATTTCTTGAAATTATCCAAAACTGCTTGCCAACCTTGCTGCTGTAAAGCTTCTGAATTTTCTGTTTCTGGATCAAATTTCTCTGTAATTATGACTCCATTTTCTTGATTGTCAAAACTAATCCTTACCCTTCTCCCATCGAAAATTTGATATTCCATTAAAGAAAGATTCACAAAATGGGTATAGATCCCTTCAAAATCAAAACTCATCGATCCATCTTTGGAAGCCATCGTACATTTAAATTTTCCGCCTACTTTCAAGTCATTCTCTGCATAAGTTCTATGCCAGTCATCTGAAGCATTATTCCATTTTACAATATGTTCAGGAAGTGTCCAAAATTCCCATGCTTTTTCAATCGATGCCTTTATTATAGCTTGAACCGTTATCACTATTTAGTATTTTGGATAATAAAATTACAACTTATTTAAAATCAAATCTACATTTACATGAAATTTAACGCCAACATAAAATTGCGTTAACAATATAATAATTTGAAAGACTTTTGATTCTAAGCCATAAAAAAAACCTACTCATTTGAGGGAGTAGGTTTGAATTGCATTATTTATTCTATTTTTTAAGAAGCGATTTCTAATCGTTTCAACAAATTCTTGTTCAAAGTTTCTTTTGCATAATCCACGTCAATTTCTAAAGTTTTATCATCAGAGCTTGGCAATTCATACATCGCATCAGTTAAGACTGCTTCGCATAATGAACGTAATCCACGAGCTCCTAGTTTGTATTCTAAGGCTTTATCAACGATAAAATCCAAGGCCTCATCAGTAATACTGAATTCAACCTCATCCATCAAAAACAATTTCTCGTATTGTTTGATTAGTGCATTTTTAGGTTGTGTCAAAATTGCTCTTAAGGTTTCTCTGTCTAACGGATCCATGTGTGTCAATACTGGCAAACGACCAATAATCTCCGGAATCAATCCAAAATCTTTAATGTCTTTTGGGATAATGTATTGCAACAAATTCTCTTTGTCAATATTATCTACATTTTTAGAAGTAGAATAACCAACCGCCTGACGATTCAATCTTTTAGAGATAATTCGCTCTACACCATCAAAAGCACCACCAGCTATAAACAATATATTTTGTGTATTTACCTCAACAAATTTTTGGTCTGGATGCTTACGTCCTCCTTTTGGTGGTACGTTTACAATTGTTCCTTCTAATAATTTCAATAAAGCTTGTTGAACCCCTTCACCAGAAACATCACGTGTAATAGACGGATTGTCGCTTTTACGAGCAATTTTATCTATTTCGTCAATGAATACGATTCCGCGTTCTGCTTTTGCAACATCATAATCAGCAGCTTGTAACAAACGAGTCAATATACTTTCGACATCTTCCCCTACATAACCAGCTTCTGTCAATACAGTTGCATCAACGATAGCTAAAGGAACATCAAGCATTTTAGCGATGGTTTTAGCCACCAATGTTTTTCCTGTTCCAGTTTGTCCCACCATGATGATGTTGCTTTTTTCAATCTCTACCTCATCATCTAATTGCTGTTGCATCAAACGCTTGTAGTGATTGTAAACCGCAACTGACATTACTTTTTTAGTTTGATCTTGACCAATAACATATTGATCCAAGAACGCTCTGATTTCTTTTGGTTTCTTCAAAATCAAATCTCCAACTAGTTTTGAACTACCGCTTGATTTTATTTCTTCAAGGACAATTCCGTGTGCTTGTTCAATACATTTATCACAAATGTGTGCATCAATTCCAGCAATTAATAGTTGGGTTTCTGGCTTTTTCCTTCCACAAAATGAGCATTCTAATTTTTCTTTCGCCATCTTTTTTTGTTTAAAGTTCAAACGTTTAAAGTTTAAAGTTACCGTGGCAACCTTAAACCTTAAACCTTAAACTTGTAACTATTCTTTTTTATCCTCTTATTAAAACTTCATCAATCATTCCGTAAGCTTTTGCTTCTTCGGCAATCATCCAATAATCGCGTTCGCTATCATTATGTACTTTTTCAAAAGTTTGTCCGGAGTGCTGAGAGATAATTTTATACAACTCGTCTTTCAATTTCAACATTTCACGTAAGTTGATTTCCATATCCGTAGCCACTCCTTGTGCGCCACCTGATGGTTGGTGAATCATTACTCTTGAATGTGGCAATGCCGAACGTTTTCCCGGAGCTCCTGCACATAACAGCACCGCTCCCATAGAAGCTGCCATTCCTGTACAAATTGTTGCTACATCTGGTTTGATGTATTGCATCGTATCATAAATTCCCAATCCTGCATAAACGCTTCCTCCAGGAGAGTTTAAATAAATCTGAATGTCTTTTGAAGCATCAGCACTTTCAAGGAACAACAACTGTGCTTGAACAATGTTAGCAATTTGGTCATCAATTCCTGTTCCAAGGAATATAATTCTGTCCATCATCAGTCGGGAGAAAACGTCTAATTGCGAAATATTCAACTGACGTTCTTCGATGATATAAGGAGTCATGTTTTTAGGAGTCAATGCACCTACTATTTTATCGTAATACAGAGAGTTTACACCGTGACCCTTTGTAGCAAATTTTTTGAATTCTTTACCGTAGTTCATATTTTTTTGTTCTAAGTTTTACATTTATTATTGTGTCTGTTTTCTTTAGAGCAAAGGTCATACCTATTTCGAAATGATGTCAATATGTCCTCTTTTTTTAGCTCAGATTACCTCACATATTCACTGTTTTAATCGGAGTTTGGTGAACTTCGTTTGAAGTAAAAAGCTGGTACCGATAACGATCGGGAGCTTCTAAAATGAATTCAAACAAAAGAGCGTCAAAAATAAAATTCCTGACGCTCAAATATAACTATTTTTTATTGTTTACTATCTGCAATGAAATCATAAAGTTTTAATAACCTCCTGCTCCTTCAGGGCAATTGACTTTCAACTTTAGAAACCTTACAGACTAGAAATTATTCTCCGTATGAAGCGGCAATAAATTCATCGTAAGTTACTTCTTTAGTTGTTGGTTGTGCTTTTTCCTTGAACATATCCAATAATTTCTCAGCAACAACTTGAGCAGAAAGTCTTTTTACTTCGTCTTGGTTAGACAATACTCTAGCCACAATGGTTTGAATTTCTTCGTCACTAGGAATAGCTTGTCCGTATTGAGCCATACGTTGTTTGATATTATTTGTAGTGAACGTTTTCAACTCTTCAAAATTGATTTTAATATCCGATTGAGCCATTGCTTTACCTTCGATCAATTGAAAACGCAATCCTTTTTCAGAACGTGTGTATTCAACTTCAGCTTCTTCAGGAGACAATTTTTTCTCTCCTACAGTTTGCAACCATTTTTTAAGGAATTCACCAGGTAAATCGAATTTTGTGTTTTCGATCAAGAAATCAGTAACATCCGCTAATAATTTTTGGTCTGCTTGTTGTGCAAATTGATTTTCAGCATCTTCTTTGATTTTTGCTTTCAATTCTTCTAATGAAGAAACAGCTCCAGGCCCAAACAATTTATCAAACAATTCTTGATTTAATCCTGCTAATTCAGCCTTGTTGATTGCTTCGATTGTGAAGTTTACATCAACATCTAAACCGTGAACCTCATCATGACTTACTTGCATCACGTCCATCAATTGATGATCGTCTTCAAATAAACCTTTAGTATTTACAGTCACTACATCACCTACTTTTTTACCAATGAATTTATCAAAAGTAGCTTTATCTTTGAAAAGATCAGCAGCAATAGTTGTAGCGTTATTAATTCCTTTTTCTTCGTTAGTGAACGTTCCTGTTACATCTGAATCTGCAGTAACAACCTCTTGAGGAATTGCAGTTCCAAATTGTTTTTGGATTCTTTCCACTTGACCATTGATCAATTTATCATCAGCAATAACCACATATTTTACAATGTCATTTTTTGCATCTAAATCCAATTCGAAGTTTGGCACTAAACCAATTTCATATTCAAAAACCAATTCTTCAGCATCCCAAGAAAAATCTTCGTTTACTTTAGGAAGTGGTGTTCCAAGAAGGTTTAATCTTTCTGATTGAACGAAACGCTCCAAGGCTAAATCAACCACTTTTTGAACTTCTTCTTGTTTGATGGCGCGACCGTATTGTTTTTCAACAAGATCTTTAGGCACAGCCCCTTTTCTAAACCCTTTAACAGTTGCCAAAGGCATTTTCTCGTTTATTCTTTTTGCGACTTGACCTTTGTAATCCATGTGAACAACTGTCATTACAATCGTCTCGTTTACTGCGTCTATCGCTACTCTTTTGATATCCATCTTCTTCTTTAATTTACATTATAAATTCGGACTGCAAAATTATAAAATTTTTACAAGCCATCCAAGTTTTTAGCCCCGAACCTTCAGGATTGAATTTTATACCGTTATTTGACAAAATCAGCGGTTTGAAAAGGCGAATGTTTTGGGCGTGTCCCTTCAGATTGCTTCGTCGTACCTCCTCGCAACTTTGGGTCAGGCTGTACGTTCCCGCTTTTATTGTTTTGCCCTGCGGGACAAAACAATAAAGAGCTCCACTGCCAACCTTCACGCATGAGACCTAACAATAAACGTTCGTTTATAATTGAAAAGATACTAATTGTAAATTCACATCTGAATAATACGCGACTGTCCTCAGACATCAAAGTGGCGTGAGCATCCTGCTCCTGAATGCACAGCCAAAAAAGAACAACAAGAAATGCAGCTAATTATTGGCTCTACCAATTAAAAAAATAAACCACCATGGACTGAAAGTCCATAGTTTTAGTTTAACAAACTGAAAGTCTGCACGGTTATAATAATAAAAATCAACCGCAGATTCACAGATTTATTATAATCTCACAAAAAAAGTCTGCGAATCTGCGGTAAAATTTTTTAGAACCTGAAAGTGAAATGCACTAAAGTGCATAGTTTTAAACTATTTCTGTGATCAATAAAAAGTAATTAATTTTTTTTTAAATGCGCAAGCGGTGCTCTTGCTCTAGTGAGAAGTAGCGTTTTGAGACAACAAGTGCGCCTGTTGATACGATTATCAAACTTTACTGCATAGAAATAGTTCTTGAACTTCAAAATAAACTCCAGTCTTGCTGGTTGCCCTATTTATTGTCTCTAATTTGTTGTTTAAATATCTCCCAGCTCTTTTTATTTAAAATTGGTTTAGATTTTATTTTCTTTCCTTTTATTCTGTTTAAAATATATTTGGCTCTAGCCTCAGATTCAGGATGCGTAGAAATCCAATACGTGTATTTATGCATTTCGTTATCAATAGACAATTCGTACATAAAATCAGCAAAAGGCCTTGGGTCAATGGCAGCATTCATCATGTATTCAACACTTTTTAAATCAGCCTCCTGTTCTAAATTCCTATCGTAAGCTGAGGAGCTTAAAGTACTTATTACCTCTTTGATCATGCTTGAATTTGCTCCAGTTAAAGACAATAAAACTGAAAAACCAATTTCTTTGGATAGCTTTTTCATTACATGATTGCCTTCTAAATGAGCAATTTCATGACCTAAAACACCTAACAAAGCTTGTTCATTTCTTGAAGCTTCAATCAATCCAGTGTACACAACTAAATGATTATCGGGCATAGCAAAAGCATTAATTTCATCCTTGTGAATTATATGAACTTTTAGACTGTCTCTTTCTATAAAATTTTTTTTGCACAAAGGCAATAACAACGAATCTAATGTAGCAACAATAGAATCATTATAAACGACATCTTCTGTTTTTTCTATTTGTTCCCAAATTATATTTCCAATACCACTTTCCGTACTTGATTTTGCTTCTTTAATTTTAAAAATAGTAATAAAATCAATTTGAGCTAACAATAACCAAACACCAAAAAAGGCAACAAGAATTCCTAATCCTTTAATTAACGTTCTACTCATGGGATAGTGTTTTTATTTATAGAGATTTGTGCTTCTTCGATTTTATTTGTTTTGCAAATTAAATTAGTAATATCCGAAAAGAAAAATAATTCTGGATGCTCCCCATTTCTCGTTTTTGTAGCCATAATCAAAGTACCTATAAATTCAATTACATTAAATAATACAATTGTAATCATGTAAGCAATATAGTAGTTTGTAGCCTGTTTTTCTTGAAAAATTACTGCTATGGTCCACCAAAATCCTGCACTATTAAAAAAGAACAATCCAAGTTGTGATAGTAATGCCTGCGTACAATGCCATTTTACATACGAAGTGCTTTTTCGATTGCCTAAATAAAAGAAAAAAGTAGCCAATAAATTAAAAATAGGCAATGGCAACCCGCCAATAACGGCTACTAATGACATTAAATAGCTGTTTGATGCACGTTCCATTTCTGAATCGTGTGGTTGGTAACTAAATTTTCCGTTTGATATCATAAGTTTTTATTAATATTCCAAATCCAATTGATTAGTACTAAAACAATACAGGCAATAGCAATTTTTCTTTTTCTTAAAAATGCTTCTACATTTTGATAAAATTGGTAAAAAGTGTCCTTTTTTAACAAAAAATCATATCCAATCCAAAAAGGAGAAAGTAGCATAATCAATGCAACAAGAATCCCAAATGGATTTATAAAAACAGATGAAATGACATTGCCTTTAGAGATTTCCATTACTGCTCTACTAGTACCACATGAAGGACAAGGAATGGACGTTGTTCTTTTTAACAAACAAACCGTTAGATCAAAATCTTGTGTTTGATGGTGAATTTGTGATAAAAAAAACAACCAACCATACCCTACAAAACAAGCCAATATGATAAACAGATATAACTTGTTTTTTTTCATATTTTA
>JAGOJA010000061.1 GCA_017995345.1 Flavobacterium sp. | reverse complement strand
ATCCAAAAACGAGCAAACGCAGATTATCATTAAAACTATGATTGACATCAATGCGTTCTGAAGCAAAATTTTTAGCTCCACCATCATTCTCAGCATTTAATGCTTGTTTGTTTCGTCGGTTTCTGTCGTTAAACTGTTCTGTGGGAATGTATCCTGTGGCATCCCAAATACCGCTATAGGCTTTTAAATTGAAAGCAATATCAGTTTTGTCAGTAAGTTGATAGGCTACACTTCCATTTAAATTTCCTTTTAAAAACCCAGAATTTTCCTTGTAACCTGCTGTTCTGTACATTTGTGCAGCAAAATTGGTTTTTAATGTTTTAGTGCCAATCTCAAAAGGCTTTCCAAGTGCAATTTGTGCATCAACAGTTTCAAAAGAGCCTCCTTTAAGACTTAGGTCTTGATAATCACCCCCTTTTCTAGTCTCAAAAGCTAAAGTTCCTGCTACTCCAAATCGTCCAAACAATGCGGACGAAGGTCCTTTGTAAACATCAACTTTACTTATGTTTAGGGGAATTATTAAATTCATATCTGCATACCCATCATGGTTACCTTCGCCTTCATTAAGAGAAACACCGTCAACCTCTATAGCTGCTTGCCCTTCATGTCCGGCACCACTAAAGCCGCGCAGCATAAATGCATCTGCCACACCACCTTGATTATAGGCGCCGATTTCAACTCCTGGTACTTGGTTTAAAACATCGAGTGCACTGGTAAGATGAAGTTCTTTAATCGTTTTAAGACTTACTGTGGTAACGGTTTCTGTTCTATTTCGTTTACTTAAACCTTCACCCTTAACAACAATTTCATTCAATTCTAAAGCGGTTTCATAAAGGGTTATATCCACAATTGTAGTTTGTGATGCCTGAACTTGGATTGTTTTTCTCCAGGTTGCGAAACCAGTAGCAGAAGCTTCAAGAGTATACTCTCCCGGAGCAATGTTGGTAATCAAAAAAAGACCATCATTATTTGTAGATGATTGCTTATCAGTTCCGATAATCATTATAGTAACGCGATCCATAACCGCATTGGATGGAGAAACAACTGTCCCACTAATCTTGCCCATTTCCTGAGCATTAATACCTGCAAAGGGCAGGATTACAATGAGAAATAAAAGTATTTGTGCAAATTTCATATTAATAATTTTTTAGATTCAACACTTGCTTAGTAATATTTTTTATACGATTCGTAATACTGCAAATGTAGATACTATTTTGATTATAAAAAAAGAAAACCAGAATTGTTTCTGAAATTTGATAATTTATCTTACTTCTATATAAGGAGGTTCAATTGGTTATTTTTATTAATGATTAACAGCATCGTTAAATGATGCATCGCAATAATTAATTTGAGTCTTTTGTTAACTCTGCGACAAAATTATCTACTTCGATTATACTTACTGAGTTTCAGTCAAATTGAAAACTAGTGCACCTTTTTTAAAACTACTAATTAGTTTTTGTTAGTTCTTCAAAACTTAAAATTCGATCGCAAATACGATTTAATAAAGGCAGCTCATGACTAACTACCAACATACCAATTTGGCGTTGCTTAACAACTTGCAAAACCGTTTCCCAAATCTGTGCTTGATTAATTGTATCTAGCATGGTTGTGATTTCATCTGCTACTAAGTATTTGGTTTCTGGAGCAATTGATCGAGCCAAGCAAAACCGCTGTAACTCACCACCAGAAAGTTGAGAAGGGTAACGTTGAAGTAATTCTTTGCTAATCCCAAATTTTTGCAAAAGCGCATCATCAAAATTGCCAGATTCTTCCAAAACTTGTTTCATACGCCAACGTGGATTAATCGCTTTCTCTGGGTGTTGCCCGATTATTTGCACTGGATTTCGTCCTTTATGAGCATATTCTGCGCCATCTATGACAACTGTTCCTTTACCGGGTCGTATATAACCAGCAATAATTTTAGCAAAAGTACTTTTTCCGGCTCCGCTTTGCCCGTATAACCCGATAATTTCTCCTGGTTTTAGGACAAAGTTAATCTTTTCAAATATCCACTTATCTGAATTATAACGAAAACTTAAATTGTTAATTTCTAGCATAAAAACATCTTACCATTGTGTTATTTACCCATGAGGATTCTGGTTTCTTTTCTCGACACAAGTCGGTTGCTATCGGACAACGTGGTGAAAATGCACATCCCGAGATCGACTCATTAATTTGGGGTTGATTCCCTATTAAAGGTACAAAATCATTTTCTGGCAAAGCGCGCCATAACGCTTTCGTATAAGGATGCTTTAGGTTTTCACCTTGACCAGAAAAATCCTCTTTGTTAGCAATTTCTATCGTTTCTCCTGCATAAAAAACGGCAATTTTATTCGCAATTTCTATAGCGGCATAGATATCATGGGTAATAAACATCATGCCACTATTAGCGCTTCCCAATTGTTTTATATGGCTTAAGGTTTCTTCCAAATTGGCTTTATCTAAACCAGGGGTAGGCTCGTCTGCAATTATTAATTTTGCATCCCCTACCATTGCAGTTGCAATTAAAACCCGTCGCGCCATACCTCCTGAAAGTTCAAAAGGATAAAGTTTACCGGTACCTTCTGGCAAACCTAGTTTTCGGAAAGCCTCTTCTTGAATTCTGATTTTATCCTTTTTATCACGGATAGCATTTTGTACTTGCCTTCCAGTTTTCATTAAGGGATCTAAGGCTTTTACGGATTGCGGAATTAGCGCAATTTCCTTACCTCGAATTTGATTTTGACGCGCTACTGTTAACAGTTCGTTTTCAAAATATATAGTGCCTTTCGTTTCAGAATTATCAGGTAAGATTCCTAAAATGGCATCAGCAAGCAAGCTTTTACCTGAACCACTAGAGCCCAAAACGGCAACAATTTCACCCGCATTGATAGTGAGTTCGAAATTTTTGATAACCTGTACAAAAGATTCTTCGAACCCGTCTTTATATTCCGTAAATGAAAGCGAGAAATCCTTTACTTCTAGCAAAGGTTCTTTGTCTTTTGTTTTCAAAATCGAATTGTTTTCCATAACAAAATATTAATGTTTTTGTCCTTTAAACGGATCAAAAACTTTACGCAAATTATGACCTAGATTATCAAAAATACCAACCATAACTAATAACATTAATCCTGGAAATATTGCCAGCCACCACATTCCTGAAGACAAATACCCCATAGATTCCGATAGAATGATTCCAATAGCCGGTTGCTCTGAAGAGAGTCCAAAACCTAAAAACGTAATGCTGGCCTCGTGTAAAATGGCATGTGGAAATATTAAAAGGAAGCCTATACTTAACTGTGGAAGCAAATGTGGAAAAATATGATGTTGGGCTATCCAAAACCACGATTTACCCATATTACGGGAAGCCGTAATGTATTCTGTGTTTTTAATTTGCTTGATTTCTGCTCGTAATAAACGCGCCAATCTCGGCCAATGCGTTAATGCTACCGAAATAATAACCCCTTTGAGCCCGCCACCAAGCATAAAAGATATTAAAATAAGGGCTACAATATGTGGCACTCCTAGAAATAAATCAATGAGCCAAGTCAATATAGAATCCGCTGTTTTACTAAGTATTAGAAACAAACTAAGCACAAGAGCAATAATTGCGCTAAGAAAAGCAGCCAATAAACCCACCCAAAAACTTAAAGTCAAGCCTTTAACGGTGCGGACAAACATATCACGCCCTAACCAATCAGTTCCAAAAGGATGTGCCCAAGAAGGAGCACTGTTTTGAGCGTCAAGATGAACCGCTAATCCATTTTCTCCCATAAAAAAGCCAGAAATTACTAGTATTAATAATAAAACTACGGCTAAAATAGAGGCTAGTAAAGCTCGTTTTCGCGAATTCCATGTTTTAAAATGGTTTACAGGAATACCTTTATAAATTTTCTCAGACATGCGATTCTTTGGTTTTCATTCGAGGATCAATAACAACATATAATAGGTCTGCAATAAAATTTCCAATAAATATAAAGACCACACTAAACAAGGTAATTCCTAAAAGTAAAGGTATATCACCCCCTAAACCAGCTTTTACAACGGCCTGACCCAAACCAGGATAAGAAAAAACCTGCTCTGTCAATACTGCACCGCCAAAAAGTTCACCAAAAGAGGCAAAGTGCAGTGAAATAGCTGGCAAAGATATATTTCGTAATCCGTGACGCCACAATAATTTAGTTCCGCTTTCCCCTTTAGCTCTGGCAAAGCGTATGAACTCACTATTAAGTACTTCAATTAATTTGGCTCTTGTATGCAAAGCAATACTTGCCACACCACCAATACTTAATGTTAAAACAGGCAAAACTAGGTGTCTAATTGTATCAAAAAAGGGTACTTCGCCCGCAATACTTCCAGCAGGTGCTGCCAAGCCTACGGGAAACCAGCCCAACCAAGCGGCAAAAACCATTAAAAGCAATAAACCAAACCAAAAAGAGGGAGTGGAGGCCAAGATGAAAGAAAAACTTTTAATAAAGCGATCGAGAAGGGAATTCTCATTCATACCGGCAAAAATACCCAATAAAAATCCAAAAACACCAGATAACACCCATGATATACCCATTAAAGCAATTGATGCCGAAAAACGATTGGCGATAATATCTGAGACGGGCTCTCTATATATTAAGGAATTGCCTAAATTGCCTTGAAGTAATGATTTACTCCACAACATAAATTGTTCGGGTTTAGATTTGTTCAATCCCCAATATTCTTCAATATTTTTTCGCTGCTCTGGGCTTATCTTTGATGCTTCCGCACCTACATACGACCGCACAGGATCAACGGGTGAATAACTTATCAATGTAAAAGAAACAATGCTAACAGCGATAAGTAAACCCGCTAATTTTACAATTTTTTTGAGTATAAATTTAATCATTTATAGTTTTTTTATTTTTCCCAGTGCCAGTTTTCAATAAAATCCATAATAGGCCAATCATGATCGTGAGGTTGAATTTTTTGCGAACCTAGATTTAAGTTGTCTCGTACAAAAAACAAATGGTTTATATTCACCAACCAAACCCAAGAAGCGTCTCCTTTGTTAGAAAAACCGCTTGCACCATCCCATTGGGCTTTTTTCCAATAGCCATTCGCTTCTTCTTGTGATAAGGCGCTAAGTGCTTTTTCAAAATTAGCATCAACCGTATCGTTACTATAAAAGTTTGCATTATTAAGACCGCGACCTTGGACGTTGCTACTAAAAGAATTGTATAATTCAAGCGGATTGTGGCTGCCTAATCCAAATAAAACTGCATTAGAATGGAATTGTCTCTCGATTTCATTCCAATTTGCTCCTTTAATATCAATTTTGATACCTAGTGCTTTCATCATATCAGCAAAAGCAATGGCTAAAGATTGACGCAATTGATCATCAGTAGGATAGTATAAAGTAAATTCAGCTACGATATTATTTTTTTTACGGATACCATCTTCGCCCACTTTCCAGCCTGCGTTTTCCAAAATTTCTTTTGCTTTTTGAACATCACCATCACTTTTAATCTCCGTTTCAGGGTTCCACCAAGGTAAACCATCGGCAATAGAATATGCTGGTGTTCCATAACCTTTTAAAAGACTACTAACCAAAGCCTTGCGATTTACACCAATATTCATCGCTTTACGGATAGCAATATCTGATGTAACGTTGTTTCCAAGTACACGATCTTTAATCATTTTTCCTTCATTAGGTAAAAAAGGCAGAGATATACCACGATTATCGACACTTTTCAAATTGACTAATTTCATACCCTCAATTTCTTTGTCAGCTAAGCTAGGGGAAACTGAAGCAACATCAACCTGACCAGATTTAGCTGCAGCGAAAGCAGCGTCTTCAGATAAAAACAAGAATATAAGCTTTTTAAAATAGGGTTTCTTACCATAATAATATGGATTAGCTTTAATAATAAGTTGCTGCCCTTTATCCCATTGAACAAATTGATAAGGTCCAGAACCTATTGGTTTTACGCCATAAGAAGCGGTATAAGCATGTTTGGGCACAATACCCATGGTTAATAAATGGTGAATGAACGTATAATTACGTTTGATTAAAATAAATTGTATAGTATGACTATCAATTTTACGAACTCCTTTTAAATTGGTTAAATCTACTACCGAAGCACTATTTTTTGCAGTTTGAAAAGTAAACACCACATCGTCAGCAGTGAGCGGTTTTCCGTCAGAAAACTGAATATCATCTCGAAGTTTCACTGTCCATTTAAGACCATCATCACTAATTTGATAATCGGTAGCAGCGTCATTTTCAATATTGAAATCCTTATCGTATTTTAACAAAGTACTTTGAAAAATAGGCCTCGCAGTTTGTCCCCAGCCTATGGTGGGATCAAATCCAGTTTCCAACTCTCCTCCAATTGCTAAAATTAATTCGTCTTTCCTTTCTTTTGTTTCTTTTTGATTTTTTTTACCCCGATTTTCGCATGAAATAAATACAAGAGAAAGGAGAATAGAAAGAAAAAATAATGATTTTGAGAACCTCATTACATTAAGTTTTTAATTAAGAATAAAAATTTAAGGGTATTACTTTTTACACTTTAAGTAATATTTTGCAAATATAGCTACTTATTTATAAAGAAAGCTAATCACCTACTAATATTGTTTGGTATCCGCACCCATTTTTAGACTATAAAATATATGAAAAATTACTCTAGATTTTACATCCAAAGAAGTTTCTGTAGAAAAAGGTGCGAGTTGTACTCGGGAAACGCTGCACTCATGTACTGATTTTGAAAAATTTCCTCTTTGTAGTTAGGGGTATTATCTATTCAGCCACCAAATACTTCCATTTAAAACGGACGCAAAACTCACCCAAGCTAAATACGGAAGGAGTAGATACCCAGCAATCTTATTGATTTTGACAAATTGAATATACGTTTCAAAAATCATTAGCCACAATACGATAATTTCTAATCCGGCTAACATTGGGTTTCGTAATCCAAAGAACAAGTACGACCACAACGCATTTAATCCCAATTGTATCGCAAAGAAAATTAATGCTTTCTTCACCGCTTCGCGCTCTGCTTCTATTCGGTCCCAAACTAATCCGGCCGCAACGCCCATCATCACAAACAGTATACTCCAAACTGGCGCAAAAACCCAACTCGGCGGATTAAAACTTGGTTTGATTAATGTTGGAAACCAAGTGGTAACAGATGAACGAGTAACCATTCCAGAGAAATATCCAATGACAAGACAGGTAACCACAACAGCTAATATTCGAGTAATTTTATTCATTTGTAATATTTAAAGCACACAATTTTGATGAAATATACAAGCCATTGAAGATACCTTAAATTAATTGATTATCTCGTGAAATTTACATTTCTAACCATTATGAAAAACTAACTTAAATTCTTAATGAAGCTTAATTCCTTAATGCTTAAAAAATCCTTAATGGACTTGTATGATTATTTTTATTGTCCAAATTTACTTAAATCTTTCTAACGATTGTCCATCTAAAGGAATAACACAAAAAAAAGTATCTTTGCATAAATTTTTAGATTCATGATTTCAGCAAACGATTTTATTCCATCAAAATATACTCATTCAGTTGAACACGGTACTTTTCAATGGAGCGCACCTAGTAATATTGCCCTTGTCAAATATTGGGGAAAAAAGGACAATCAAATTCCTGCAAATCCTTCGGTGAGTTTGACGTTGAACAATTGCAAAACCATTACTAAATTGGCTTTCGCCAAAAAAAATAATGACGGCAAATTCTCCTTTGATTTACTTTTTGAAGGACAACCAAAAGAAGATTTCAAACCAAAAATTCAAAAATTCTTGGAGCGAATCGAAATCTATTTGCCATTTTTGAAGGATTATCATTTTACGATTGATACCAAAAACACCTTTCCTCACAGTTCCGGAATTGCCTCATCTGCATCCGGAATGGCAGCTTTGGCAATGAACTTAATGAGTTTAGAAAAAATATTAAACCCTGAAATGACTGAAGGATATTTTTACCAAAAAGCATCTTTACTAGCGCGTTTGGGTTCAGGAAGTGCTTGCCGCAGCATAAAAGGGCAAGTGGTAGTTTGGGGAAATCACACAAATATTCCCGGAAGTTCGGATTTATTTGGTGTGGAATTTCCAAATGCTATTCATACTAATTTCAAGGATTTTCAAGATACAATTTTACTCGTTGACAAAGGCGAAAAACAGGTTTCAAGTACAGTAGGTCACGACTTGATGCACAGCCATCCTTTTGCCGAAAGGCGATTTGCACAAGCACATGAAAATTTAGACCAAATGATCTCTATTTTCGAAAACGGAAATCTGGATGAATTTATCAAAATTGTCGAGAGTGAAGCGTTGACTTTACACGCTATGATGATGACTTCTATGCCTTATTTTATATTAATGAAACCGAATACTTTGGAGATTATAAATGCGATTTGGAAATTTAGAAATGAGACTAAAACCCCGGTTTGCTTCACGCTGGATGCCGGTGCAAATGTGCATGTTTTATATCCCGAAAACGTTAGCGAAAAAGTTTTGCAATTTATTAAGGACGAATTAGTTGGCTATTGTCAAAATGGTCAGTACATTTGTGACCAAATTGGAAATGGAGCTGTATTGATTTAACTTATTTTTTTCTATCTTTATTTTTTAAAGAGCTAAAAGCATGGATATTCAATCAGAAAAATTAAAATTGATAAAGATGTTGTTAGAAACTGACGACAAAGCCATAATCGAGGCTATAAAAAACATTTTTAAATCAGAAAAAAAAGAGGCTTGGAAACAATTATCTGCTGAAGAACAAGAAAAAATTGATCTTAAAATTCAAGAAGCAAATCGCGATGACCAAGTTGATTTATAAAAAATACGACACAAACACCTAATTACCAATCCCAAATTGCTAATTTACACCACCATATGAAAGGACCCTTATTTTATTCAAAAATATTACTCTTTGGAGAATACGGAATTATTCGTGACTCAAAAGGGCTTTCAATTCCGTATAATTTTTATAATGGTGCTCTAAAAAGAGATCAAAACCCAACGGAAGAAGCCATTAAATCAAATGGTCATTTGAAACGTTTTGTAACCTATTTAGAAACACTACAAAACGAGCAACCAGAACTGGTTACTTTTGACATAGACTTACTAAAAAACGATGTAGAAACCGGAATGTATTTTGACTCCAGTATTCCTCAAGGATATGGTGTAGGTAGTAGTGGCGCACTTGTAGCAGCTATTTATGATAAATACGCACACAATAAAATTACGGTTCTGGAGAACCTAACTCGTGAAAAATTACTACAGCTAAAAACTATATTTTCGCAAATGGAGAGCTTTTTCCATGGTAAAAGTTCAGGATTAGACCCTTTAAACAGTTATTTGAGCATACCGATTTTGATTAATTCTAAAGACAATATTCAAGCAACCGGAATTCCTAGTCAAAGTTTTGACGGAAAAGGTGCTGTGTTTTTATTAGATTCTGGAATTGTAGGTGAAACGGCTCCAATGGTAAATATTTTTATGGAAAACCTTAAAGACAAAGGCTTTCGTGCGATGCTGAAAAATCAATTTGTGAAACATACGGATGCTTGTGTAGAAAACTTCCTTGGCGGAGACATGAAATCATTGTTCATGAACACCAAAAAATTATCAAAAGTAGTTTTGAATAATTTCAAACCCATGATTCCGGAACAATTTCATGGCATTTGGCAACAAGGAATAGACAGCAACGATTACTATTTAAAATTATGTGGTTCTGGTGGTGGCGGTTATATTTTAGGTTTCACCGAAGATTTAGAGAAAGCAAAAGCTTCCTTGAAAGATTACAAACTTGAAGTAGTCTATCAGTTTTAGCGCTTTACCCCTCAAGGGGAATTTAAAAAATTAAACCAATTTCTTATAATGTTAAGTAGGCAGCACAAACTTCTTATAATGAAAGTTGCAAGTTTGTTCTCTGTAGTTAGAGGCTATAACATTCCAGTCATCATTTTGGCGCAATATCTTTCGGCTATATTTATTTTGGCTCCCGAAAAAAGAGCCTTAGATATTGTATTGGATTTCAATTTATTCATACTAGTTTTCGCCTCTTCACTAGCGATTGCTTCCGGATACATTATCAACAATTTTTATGACAGCAAAAAAGATTTAATTAATCGACCTAATAAGTCGATGCTGGATCGTTTAGTCAGTCAAAAAACAAAACTGAACGTCTATTTTACACTCAACTTTATTGTGGCTTTAATGGCTTTGTTTGTTTCGTGGCGTGTGTTTTTATTCTTTTCAAGTTACATTTTTTTTATCTGGTTTTATTCCCACAAAATAAAAAAATACCCAATAATAGGAAACTTAACAGCTACTTTACTGGCTGTTTTGCCATTTTTCGCAATACTTTTATACTATTATACCCGAATTCCATTTGAAGATATAGAAAACTACAAAAGGCAACTAGGTGTTATTTTTTCGCATGCTACTTTTTTGTATTTACTGCTGCTCATTCGTGAAATGATTAAAGATTTAGAAAATCTAAAAGGAGATTTAGCGAATGACTATAAAACGATTCCGATTGTTTATGGAGAGGAAATATCAAAAAAAATAATCACAACGCTGACGATTCTTACTGTCTTTCCAGTTTATGTTTTAATAGAAATTTACGATGTGGGTTATATGGATATTTATTTTTATTCCTGTCTAATTGTCTTGGTATTTTTCTTGTTATACTTATGGAAATCAAACGCTAAACCACAATTCCTTTTGCTGCATAATGTCCTGAAATTCCTTATTGTTGCCGGAGTATTTTGCATTGTATTGATTAATCCGAGTGTTTTATGGCACGGAAAAAGATTGTTGATGATGATTTAGAGTATTTCTTCTTTTTTGAATTATAAAAATTTAAAAACAAGTTCTCAAAAACTCCCCACCACCTCCATTTGAGCCCCGATAGTAACGGCATCCTTTTTTTTTTGCAGCCAAAAAGAAAAAGATAGAGTGGAAAGCAGGAAATAGTTTCAAAAAAAAGGATTTGCATTTTTTTAATTGCCTTATTAGCTAGATAGTTAGCTTTTTTATAATTGGCTCTTATTGATTGTCAACTATATAAATAGTATCTTTGCACAAATTATTGGAATATTATGAATAACAAGGAAGGCAATAGTAAGAAAAGCGGTCCAAGAGCAACTAGCTCAAGACCAAGTTCAAACAAGCCAAAACCTGCCATGCAGAAGCGCGCTCAAGGGCCAAAAAAAGTTAAAGTAAATACTAAAGTTGCCGATATCGCTACTGATAAAGTAGAGAAAAAACAAAATCAAGCACCAAAGAGACCGAAAGTAAAAGACGAAATTCGATTGAATAAATACATCGCTAATTCAGGTGCGTGCTCGCGTCGTGATGCTGATATTTACATTCAATCCGGAACGGTAAAAGTGAATGGAGTTCCTGTTACCGAAATGGGCTATATGGTAAAACCAGGTGATGTTGTGAATTTTGACGGAGCCACTTTGACACCAGAGAAAAAAGTATATATTTTACTAAACAAACCAAAAAACTTTACGACTGCGATGGACGAAGGTCAGGAATATCGTAATGTGTTGGAATTAGTAAAAGGTTCAACAACTGCAAAAATCGGCGCAGTGGGAAGAATGGACAAGAATACAACAGGTTTATTGTTGTTTACAAACGATACGGATATGATTCGTAAGTTTACGTTACCAAGTCAGAAATCATCTAAAATTTACCAAGTTTCATTAGATAAAAACTTGAAATTTGAGGATTTAGAAAAAATAAATAAAGGATTGACTCTTGACGGACACCGCGTTTTTGTAGAAGATGTAAGTTACATTGAAGGCGAAGCGAAAAGTGAAATTGGGTTACAATTAAGATCGTCTAACGTAAAAGTGGTTCGTTCTATTTTTGAGCATTTCAGTTATGATGTATTGCGTATTGACCGAGTTTCTTTTGCTGGTTTGACCAAAAAGAATTTACCAAGAGGAAACTGGAGACTACTTACTGAACAAGAAATCATCAATTTGAAGAACGTTTAAAATTTCTTTAAAATTATAAAGATAAAATCCCTTTCGCATTGTGAAATGGGATTTTTTTAATTAAAAATTCAATCCAAAATTAGTATGACACCAGAAAAACTACAATCAATTGCTTTTAAATGGTTTGAAACTTTCAACAATAAAGAATTAGAAAAATTATTGTCTTTATACGATGAAGATGCTATCCATTTTAGTCCAAAACTAAAAATATACAAACCAGAAAGTAACGGTTTTGTTACCGGTAAAGAAGCTTTACGAGAATGGTGGAAAGATGCCTTTGAGCGTTTGCCGAGTTTGAATTACAAAGTAAAATCGCTTACTGCAAATGGCGATCGCGTTTTTATGGAGTATACGAGAACAGTGATAGGTGAAGAGGATTTACTGGTAGCGGAAGTACTAGATATCAAAGAAGATAAAATAATTGCTTCCCGAGTATATCACGGATAGAAATCCGTTTAGAATAAATTAATCTACTATGGGCTTAAAAACCATGAATTAGCTCGAATCAATTTGTGGAAACCTGTGAAATTTGTAGTTGAAAATTTTTGAATAAATCCGTGTGATTTAATGCCAAAACAGTCGACGAACACAAAGTAAAACGCCACGTTTTAAACCATATTTAAAACAAAAAAAACTACAACAAATTATTTATGTTGTAGGTTTTTTGCTTTTAAAATAAAATGATTCTTATCCTTTTACTTTTTTAAGTGGTTCTGTTTTTTTGTCCAAACCACGTTTTCTCAACAACGGTTCAATACTTGGTTCAGCACCACGGAAACGTTTGTACAAAACCATAGGATCTTCCGTTCCTCCTCTTTCCAAAACATTCTCACGGAATAATTTGGCTTTTTCAGGATTGAACAAAGTAGTTGTTTTGAATGCTTCAAAAGCATCCGTATCTAAAACGCCCGACCAGATATAGCTGTAATATCCAGAAGAATATCCTCCAGAGAATATATGATTAAAATAAGTAGAGCGGTATCTTGGAATAATGGATTCGATTAAACCGATTTTTTTCATAGCTGCTTTTTCAAAAGCGTTTGCATCAACAGTAATATCTTTGGTTTGCGAATGGTATTCTAAGTCCAACAAAGAAGCAGCAAGATATTCAGTTGTAATAAAACCTTGGTCGAAAGTACCTGCTTTTTTCAATTTGTTCACTAATGCTTCTGGAATTACTTCGCCTGTTTTATAATGCTTTGCATACATATTCAAAACTTCTGGTTCAGCAGCCCAATTCTCCATAATTTGAGAAGGAAGCTCTACAAAGTCTCTTGGAACACTAGTTCCAGCTAAACTTCTATAAGTCACATTTGACAATAATCCGTGTAATGCGTGTCCAAATTCATGAAAGAAAGTGGACACTTCATCAAAAGTCAAAAGTGCCGGAGCATTTGCTGATGGTTTCGTAAAATTACAAACAATAGAAATTACAGGAGCATCACGTTTTCCATCAACCGTTTTTTGACTTCTGTACGAGGTCATCCAAGCACCTCCACGTTTAGATTCACGCGGATGAAAATCCATATACAAAACACCCAGATGCGTACCATCTTTTTCAGTCACTTCCCAAACAGTTGCGTCTTCATGGTATTTTGGAACATTAGTCAACGCTTTGAATTGTATACCGTATAATTTTTCAGTTACCTGAAAAACTCCTTTTCTTACATTCTCTAAACTAAAATAGGGTTTTAATTCTTCTTCGTCTAAATCAAAACGCTCTTTTCGTATTTTCTCTGTATAATATCTCCAGTCATACGGTTGCACAGCACCCTTAATTCCTTCTTTAGCCATCATTTTTTTAATATCTGCGGCTTCCGTTTTGGCTATTTCCAAAGCAGGTTTCCACAAATCACTCAACAACTTATTTACATTTTCAGGGGTTTTAGCCATCGATTCTTCCAACACATAATTTGAATGTGATGCATACCCTAACAATCGTGCTTTTTGTCCACGAAGATTGGCTAATTCAACTGCATTTTTCTTGTTATCAAAAGCATCATCATGATTTCCTCTGGTTTGGTACGCATTCCAAATTTGCTTGCGCAAATTTCTATTTGAACTGTATTGCAAAAACGGCATCACACTAGAATTAGAAAGGGTAAAAACCCATTTCCCTTCTTTACCTTTAGCTTTAGCATCAGCAGCGGCAGCATCGATTAATCCCTGTGGCAATCCGGCTAAGTCTTTTTTAGCATCAATAACCAACTCGTAAGCATTGGTCTCCGCCAAAATATTTTGGCCATACTTCAAACTCGTTAGTGAAAGTGCTCCGTTTATTTTACGCAATATATCTTTATCAGCATTTGACAAATTGGCTCCACTTCGAACGAAATCTTTGTAGGCATTATCTAAAATTTTAGCTTGTTCTAAATTCAAGCCCAACGTTTCTTTTTTGTCCCAAAGTGTTTTTACTTTTGCGAATAATTTTTCATTCAGGTAAATATTATCTCTGTGAGCCGAAAGGTTAGGTGCCATTTCTTTGGCGATATCTTGAATCTCTTTATTGGTATTTGCTGAATTCAGATTAGAAAAAACAATGTTTACATTTGATAATAATTCCCCCGCATTTTCCATGGCAAGAATCGTGTTTTCAAACGTTGCTGGTTGCGTATTATTAGCAATGTCATTAATTTCAGCTTGATGGGTACTGATTCCTTCTAAAATAGCTGGTTTAAAATGTTCATTTTTAATTTTATCAAAAGGAGGTACTTTAAACGGCGTGTTGTACGCTTGAAAAAACGGATTCATAGTAGTATTTTCTTTATTTTCTTGGGCTTCAATTGTTAGCATGTTTCCAATGACTAACAAAATAAAAAAGGATTTTTTTCTCATTCTCGGTATAATTAATTAGAATGGTAAATTTAGCGGAAATCTATTGAAAAGAAAAACTACACAGACGTGTTAACTAAATTTTATGAAAAACGGAAGTTGATTTCTCAAACCTATTCCCTATTCTTACATTAGAAATAAAAAAAAGAATAAATTAGCTTACTCTATCACCAAACTTACATTATGAAAAAAACAACCATTCTTTTACTTGCCGTTACCACATCTTTATTGCTGGTTAATTGTAAATCAGAAGAAAAAAAACAGGACTTCAGCAGTCTTACGAAAGACTATTTTGACGATAAAAATGCGTTAGATCCTTTGGCTGCTACACAAAACGGTCAAAACGAATACAACGACCAACTGCAATTTGAAATGACGGATAGCTATAGGAAATTGCAAGCCTCATTTTTTGACAAATATCAAACCGCTTTACAAAGTATTGCTGTCGAAGGCCTTAACAAGGAACAAAAAAACAGTTATGAAATCATCAAATGGGAAGTTGAAATAGGCAAAGAGCTGCTAAAACAACCAACAAATCTTCTTCCCGTTCATCAATTTGGAGGAACACATTTGACTATGGGACAATTTGCAGGGGGAACAAGTGCGCAGCCTTTTAAAACAGAAAAAGATTATACTAATTTTCTTCAAAGAATGGACATATACGCTGTTTGGATAGACTCGGCTATGGTTTACATGAAAAAAGGCATTGATAAAGGTGTTGTTTTACCCAAAGCATTAACGCTAAAATTGATTCCACAGTTTACAGAAATGGCTACGCCAAATATCGAAGACAATTTATTTTACTCTTCGATACAATTAATGCCTGCCTCTTTTCCTGAAAGTATAAAAAAAGATTTAACCGCTAAATACACTGCAACAATCAACACCAAATTGATTCCTCAATATAAAAAAATGGCTGATTTCTTGATTAAAGAATACCTTCCTGCATCTAGAGCAACTAGCGGAATTGGAAGTTTGCCTTTTGGAAATAATTTATATGACACTTATGCAAAACAATGGACTACAACCGAAATGACTCCATCAGAAATTCATGAATTGGGATTAAAAGAAGTAGCACGATTGAATGCCGAAATGGAAAAGGTAAAAACTCAAGTAGGTTTCAAAGGCACTTTATTGGAGTTTTTCGAAGAAGTTAGAAACAAAAAAGAGCTAAAACCATTCAAAAAACCAGAGGAAGTTATTACTAATTTTCAAAGTATTTATAGTCGTATTAAACCCAATGTAGATAAATTATTCTCCTTGCAACCCAAAACAAAATTTGAAATCAGGAGAACGGAAGCTTTTAGAGAAAAAACAGCAAGTGCGGAGTACAATCAAGGAACAGCAGACGGTACACGTCCCGGTATTTTCTATGTACCCATACCAGATGTCGCTAATTACAATACCTACGGAGATGAGGATTTGTTTTTGCATGAAGCCATTCCCGGGCATCATTTCCAAATCTCATTGCAACAAGAAAATAAAAGCCTGCCTGATTTTAGAAAATTCAATTGGTTTGGTGCTTATGGCGAAGGTTGGGCTTTATACACCGAAAGTTTAGGCAAAGAACTTGGATTATACCAAGATCCGTATCAATATTTTGGGATGCTTAGCAATGAAATGCACAGAGCAATCCGATTAGTGGTTGACACTGGATTGCATTCTAAAGGATGGACAAGAGAGCAAGCTATCAAATATTCATTAGCAAACGAAGCTGAAAGTGAAGCTAGCATTATCCCAGAAATTGAACGTTATATGGCAATTCCAGGACAAGCTTTATCGTATAAAATTGGCCAATTAAAAATTATGGAGCTGCGTAAAAAAGCGGAAACTAAAATGGG
>JAGOJA010000060.1 GCA_017995345.1 Flavobacterium sp. | reverse complement strand
TTAGGTCCAGGACAAATGATTACACCTTGCGCCTGTCCTTTTATTTCAATGTCGTTTTCAAGATATGCAGCATTCGCTAAGCCTACACAAAGACAGGCTTTTTCAGTAATACTGCTTTTCTTTTTTTCGAAAATTTCTGGTGACAAAACATCTTTTTGAAGTTCTAACTCATCAAGTTTCAAGTCTTGGTACTTCTTAGAAGACGAACAAATTCCTTTTGGACCGTATTCTTTACTTAATGCCAAAAATCGTTTTGGACAAGAACTCCCTGCTTTGTTTTGTGCAATTCGTTTCAATTTCAATTTTTCATTGGTCGTTCCTCTCACCGTATTGAAAGGAATTCCCAACGGCGAAATATGACTTAAATACAAATCATCCTCTTTGGCATGAGCCAATAATGCTCTAGTATCTTTATCTACCGAAGTGGCTTCAGGAACTAATAAAAAAGGAGAACCCCAACCCACCGAATTTACATTATAGTGTTCATGCAGAAAATCGTGTTCTTCAGCAGTTCCTACACCACCTTGAACCGTGATTATTAAATCCAAAGGTTGTTCTGGAACATGCATTTCTTTTTGTCTCAACGATTTCACCATCAACTCATGGGCTGATTGAATCAATTGTTCTTTTTTCTGTTTGAATTCTTCTAAAATTGGCCCTAACAAAATGCCTTCGGTAGCAAAAGCATGTCCACCACAATTTAATCCAGATTCGATTCGATATTCAGAAACCCAAAGTCCTTTTTTGGCTAAAAAATTTCCTTGAATCATCGCCGAGCGAAAGTCACTCACTTTCAGCGTAATTTTCTTTTTCAATTTATTGTTTAAATCAGGAAAGAACTCTGAAAAACTTTCGAAATAGCTGTATAGTCTTGGGTTCATCCCTGCCGATAAAACAACAGAAGATTCCACCGTACTATTAACAAACCCACGAAGAGCGGCATGTGCATCATTAAAAGCAATTGGCAATTGTTCGTCTTTGATGAAATTATCCTTATCCAATTTGGTCATGATATTGACATCAATATCGCCAGGATAAAGATTCTTCTCTAGATAGTTTTTGATATTTTCTTTGAAAGCAAAACCGTCTTCCATCAAGTTTTGCAAGCCTATTTTAATCTCTGATTTATTAGGAAGCATGGCAATGTAATTTTCCAATGCTGATTTGCTTTCAGACAATTCAGTCTTAAAATTTTCGAACTTCTCCTTAACAATTTTGTCTACCAAATTCAAATAAGAAGTAATTCGTTCTGCGCGATAATCATGTATTTTTTTTGTAATTTCTTGATATGGCAAGTCGAATTTCTCACTATAAAAAGCATTCATTTTTTCGATAAGTTCATCATCCATAATTGAAACCACGGAAGAAATTCCATACTTCGCCACTCGTATCGGACTGTCAATTGTATACGCAAGTCCCATAACCGGGATATGGAAAGTATGAAGTTGGTTGTTTTTTGTCATTCGGAAATAAATTGTATTAATAGGGAGCAAAGTTGCAAAAAATAAATCATCTAAAAACTGATAAATATCATACACTAATATACATTATCGCAATATCTTAGTCTTTTTTTACCACGAGTTAAATTCATATCAAATTTAATACAATTTTAAGAAAACTAAACTGACTTAAACCACCAACATTCATGTTGTAAATTATAAAATAACACATTCTTAATTTCATTTTAATTATGCAAATTGATGTAGATTTACTTTTTTCTTGGGGTGCTGTTGCGAAAAAATACAAAAAAAACGAAGTGATTTTTAATGAAGATGAAGTCGCTCATTTTTATTACCAAATTATTAATGGAAGCGTGAGAATGTTCAACTCAAATGATGAAGGAAAGGAATTTACTCAAGGGATTTTTTGTATTGGAGAGAGTTTTGGCGAACCTCCTTTGTTTATTAACCAACTTTATCCGTCAAAAGCAGTGTGCATCCAAGATTCCACGATTATGAAGTTATCAAAAGATAAATTTTTAAAAATTATTGATGAGTATGTCTTGATTCAAAAATCATTTTTGATTTTACTTGCCAACAAAATTCATGCAAAATCCAACACTTCAAAAGAAATCATCAACCAAAAACCAGAATTCAGAATTCTTGCTTTTTTGAATTCGCACAAAAGAAAATCCGAATGTAATGGGCAGAAAGTATTAATTCCTTATACGCGTCAGGAAATTGCAAATTTTACTGGCTTGAGAGTCGAAACGGTAATTCGAGTTTTTTCGAAAATGAATGAAAATAAAAAAGTTGAAATAATTAATCACAAAATATTTTTTTAAAAAAATGAAATTAAACATACAGTTTTGGCTAAAATTCTCTCTACTAAATCTCTGTCTCGTTGCTGCTCTTGGGGTTTTGATGCGTTATAAGATAGGCTTTGAAT
The DNA here is from genome assembly GCA_017995345.1 of Flavobacterium sp. Taxonomy (GTDB): domain Bacteria; phylum Bacteroidota; class Bacteroidia; order Flavobacteriales; family Flavobacteriaceae; genus Flavobacterium. The sequence continues at coordinate 14,603 of JAGOJA010000060.1, read as the reverse complement.
TTCCTTTTTTCAATCAAAAAAACATTTTGCATTCCCATTCTCATTTTGCTTTTTCAGGATGGATTACGCACACCTTGATGGCATTGATGGTGTATTACATCCAGACCAAAACAACTGATTTTCAAGTAAATAAATACCGAAAAATAATCGTAACAAATCTGATTTGTTCTTACGGGATGCTGATTTTCTTTATTATTCAAGGATACGGAATGATTTCTATCATTTTCTCAACGGCATCTATCTTTGTTTCTTATGTTTTTGGTTATTATTACATCAAAGATTTGAGAAAGCTAGACACTGACTTTGCCGCAATAAATTGGTTTAAGGGCGCTGTAATTTTTAATATTATTTCCTCTCTAGGAACTTTTTATTTGGCTTACATGATGGCGAGTAAAAACGTCGTTCAGGATTTATATTTATCCTCAATCTATTATTTCCTTCATTTTCAATATAACGGTTGGTTTTTCTTTGCCTGCATCGGTTTGCTTTTTGGATTTTTAAATCTAAAAAAATCAGAACATTCGTTTTACGAAACTTCATTTAAGCTATTTGCTATTTCTTGTGTTCCTGCCTATTTTTTATCAACACTGTGGCTGGAGTTACCTATTTGGCTTTACGCAATCTCAGTATTTGCAGCAATAATTCAGGTTTTTGCTTGGTTTAAACTTCTTTTAGTTTTAATACAAACAAAAAAAGAGTATTTGAAAAACTTTTCGGTTCTATTACGCTATGTTTTACTCTTTTCCTGTTTAGCATTAAGCATAAAATTCATCCTGCAACTGGGTTCAACAATCCCTTCTTTAAGCCAGCTTGCATTTGGTTTTAGGCCTATTGTAATTGCCTATTTACATTTGGTTTTATTAGCAGTAATTTCGTTGTTCTTGTTGTTTTACATTTATGCTAATCATTTGATTTTTATTAATAAACAGATAAAAATTGGTTTGCTAGTATTTACTTTTGGCGTTCTATTAAACGAATTAGTTTTAGCCATTCAAGGCATTACATCGTTTACTTATACTATTATTCCGTATGTAAATGAACTCCTTTTCATAGTGGCGCTGATCTTGCTTTTAGGAATCGGATATGTTACTTATTTTTCTATCAAAAAAGTAAAAAACAATCCTTCTTTATGATTGAACTCATAGAATAATTAATTGGTAAATAGGTACTTTGTACTATAAACCAAAGTAACCTTTATTATGAAAAAATCAATTCAATTATTAGTAGCCATTTGTATCTTAACCGTTTTTGGTTGCAAACAAAATAGTGAAGCTTCAGTTGAAACTACCGCCGAAGAAAATGCTACCCCTGCGGTAGGACAATCAGCTGTGGTGGATGAAACATCTAGTCCAAACATTGTTCAAACAGCATCCGGGAGTAAAGACCACACGACACTTGTAACAGCAGTAAAAGCTGCTGGATTAGTAGATGTTTTGAGTAATGCGGGTCCGTTTACCGTTTTTGCACCTACGAATGCTGCTTTTGATAAGCTCCCAAAGGGAACTGTTGAAGGGCTATTAGAACCAAGTAAAAAAGATGACCTGAAAAACATATTGGAATACCACACCTACGTTGGGAACCTAAAAACTGAATACATGCAAGATGGGCAGGAATACGAACAAGTGAATGGCGGAAAAATAAAAATCACTAAAGTAGGTGACAAAGTATTTGTAAATGGATCTGAAATTGTAGCCTCAATAACGACTGCAAACGGAATGATTCATGTAATAAACGATGTTTTACTTCCAAAATAAAATTATTAATTCATTTTACCAGATTTTAAAAAAAAAAGCGCAAACTAATTTAGTTTACGCTTTTTTTATGATTTTTATCCTATTGTTTTATACATCAATACTGCCGAAATATTCCTAGCTCTTTGTTTTATTTCTTCTGCTTTTTTGCCTGTGAATAATTCATCAACTGTTTCATTGAACAAGGCGTTCCAGTGTTGAAAATGAGCTTCTGTCATTTCGCTTTTTTGATGTAACTCTTTGTGTTTAATCATAGGATTTCCCGAATAATTCCCGTTAGCAAACATTATATTTTCCCAGAAATCATACATTCTAGACAAGTGCTCTTCCCAATTTACCTTGGCTACATCCGTAAAAAAATAACCGATTGTAGTGTCCGTTTTTATTTTGCCATAAAAAGTGTTTGTCAGCTTTTCGATGTCGTTTCTATTTTTGATATCTGTTTTCATTTCTCGATTTTTATCCTTTAAACAATAAACGCAAGCTGTCTTCAAAAGCTTTAACGGGACGCACAAACTCACGGAAAATGATCTGCTAGACTCAGTGTTCTGTACAACTCAAGCAAAAGGACTAAAAAGTCTTCTTCTAAATACAGAGTTCTTTACCCTTTATAAATCTTTATTTTTAAATTTAAATAGTGAAATAAAGAAAGGAACTATCACCCATAAACACAACAGCAAAAAGGAAATAAGTAATCCCACAGAAGTGCCAAAGAAGTCTTTAAAAATTGCGCCTGTATATCCCATCATTGCCGAAACATCCAGATGCAATAATATTTGAATTCGCGCTAAATCTATCGGACTAAAAGCTGTAACTACAATCATTGCTTTTTCAATTGGATAATCTGATAATTGAAATAATAAATACAAAATCAACCCATCAAAAAGCAGTGCAAAATACAACCAGCCCATTATCGCAATACCTATCCCTTTGGCCTTGTCTCTTGTGAGTATCGAGCTTAAAAATGCTAAAGCCACAAAGACCAAAGTAATTAAAGAGCCAATTATGAGCATCATTATCCCCACACTGTCAGGAGCGTTGATTAATAGCGGAATTCCAGCTCCAATAAAAAAGGCTAGAACCATAGACAATGAAAGCCCCAAAAACAAACTTAACCAAATTTTCTTTCGTTTGATGGGCTGACTCAACAAAAGCTCAATAAACTCAGCACTATTGTATAAATAAATGGTAGCAAAAAGAATAGAAACCAACGGAACGGTGAATAAAATTATATTCAAAATAGTGAGTAATCCTTTCGCCGAATTATCTTCTAACCCAAATGAACTCCAAGAAAGAATGGCTAGAATAAGGGTGTAAGCTACAATGATTTTGTTCTTAAGAATGTCTAGAAAAATGATTTTAATGATTCTGTTCATTGCTTTTGTTTTTTAAAATTTTGGCAATTGCCTTAGAAATTTTTTGTTCGTTTGTTGATTGCAACAAATCATCAATTGTTTGATGAAAATGCACCGTTCCTTCTTGCATGTATATAATTTGGGTTATCAAATCATCTAATTCGCTCAAAAGATGTGAGGTAATCAAAATAAGCTTCCCTTTTTCCTTTTCTTTTATTATTTTGTCTTTCAATATTTCCGAAGCCAAAGGATCGAGTCCTGCAGTAGGTTCATCCAAAATCAGCACTTCAGGATTAAATAAGAAAGCTAAGGTAGCACTTACTTTTTGGGTAGTTCCTCCTGATAGTGTACGCATTTGTTTATCAACTATTTTTTCAAGTTCAAATGATTTAATTAAATCTTCATCTAAAACCTGTTCTGAATTCCGAATTTTTTTTATCATTTCGATGATTTGACCCACCGTCATATAATCTGGATACCGACCAATTTGTGGCATATATCCAATATTTTCCCGATACTCAAATTCTTTCAAAATTGATTTTTGGTCAAACAAAATATCCCCTTTTGTTGGAATTACCATTCCTAAAATACTTTTTATTAGCGTTGTTTTTCCGCAACCATTAGGCCCAATTAAGGCAATACATTCTCCTTTTTTGAAGGAGAGATTAATGTTATTTAAAACTTCTAATTTTCCGAACTTTTTATATATATTTTTTATTTCAATCATAGTGGTAAAGAGTGCATTAATGGCGAATTATCAATAAAATTATCTGGAGTTATACTTGGTAAAACTTTTTCAGATTTATCCAAAAGTGTAATCATAAAACTCCGGAACAATAACATTGCCGATGGGTTTTTTTCGACTAAAACAGCAAATAAACTGAGTGGATGGTAAGGAACATCCCCTAAACCATCTTTATTTAAATCATAGCCTTCGTATTTATCCCAATAATTTGTATCGAACTTATTTAACACCAAACTTCCATTAGTTCCCATATCAAAAGTGTTTCCAATAAAGTTATTCCTCACAATTTCATTATCTACACAACTTGCTTGAATCTTCATGGCCCAGCCGTTGGCTTCAAATATGTTTTTCTCTATCCAAATTCGATTTGTTCCTTCCATGTGAATTCCAGACGTATTCTTATAAAATTTATTTCCAATAATATGACTGTCAGATATCTCTTTGAGGAATAATCCATACGCACTATCTCCCCAGTTTTCTTCAAAATAGTTATTAAACATCTTAACATTTTTGGTAAACATTACCGCAACACCGGCACCGTTATTCTTGAAAACATTACTAATATACGCATCATCATTAGAGAACATAAAATGCAATCCATATCGGATGTTGTTAGCAGAAATATTTCTCCAAATAACAGAATTGGTAACAAATTCAAAATAAATTCCATCTCGATGACCAGAAATTGAGTTTCCAATTACTTGGAGATTATTACTTTTCCAACAATGGATTCCGTTGCCTATCTGTTGTTCTTCTTTACCGTAAGCAACTATTTTATTGTTTTTTATTAAGCAATCTCTACCGTTTTGAATATAAATCCCAAAGAAATTATCATCTAAAACATTGTTCTGAATAACAACATTGTTTTTATTATACACTTTAATAGCACAGGGATCTTCAAGTGAGGCATAACCTGATCTAATTACTTTAAAACCTTGTACAACCACGCTATCCGCTTTTATTGAAAGCACTTCATACTTTTTTTGTCCATCAAGAATAGGGAAATTTTTCCCCATGAAAACAATTTTTTTATCAATAATAATATTGCCTTCTTTGTAAATTCCTTTATGAACCAGAACAGTATCACCGTCTTTAGCCAAACTAAGGGCCTTTTTTATTGATTTTACAGGTTTATTAGTACCTACTTCTATCACATGGGCATGAAGAAATGTAGAAAAAAACAGGAATATGTATGCGATATTTTTCATTATTTTTAAATATTAAACCCTCTAAATTCAATTAAGAAATCACTATTGTTAGTCTCTTACTAATTCAAAAACGACAGGTTTATTTAGCAATTACAACTTCCCAAGTAATTGGTTCTGCTTCTAATTTTGCTCCAAATTCCTTTGCATCCTTTTCAGTAGATAAAGCTATAATTCCGCCTCTCATAGGACTTTGAATTGTTCCTCCAGAAAGGAAAAAAGCAGTTTTTGCTGGAATTAAAACATTGTCTTGCGAATAATCATTCACATAATAAGCAGCTATTTTTGTGTTCGAATTTTCTTTTCCATAATTTGTCATACACATAAAATCGTCAAACTTATAGACTCTGCCTTTTTCAGTAATTACTTCCGCCGCATATTTCCCGTCGGCTATAGTCATTTTACAAAAATCGCATGAATCAACGTTCAATTTAATTGGAACAGCTTCTGTTTTGGCACAGGAGAAAAAAGATAAAGATAAAAACACAAGTAAAACTGCTGTTGTATTTGATTTTTTGAATTTTTTTAACAAATTAGCCTCTTTTACAACTAGTAAAAATAACAAAAATCCCGAAGCAATCAACATCCATCCTCCAATATCCGGAATAGAATAAGCTCCAAAATTTAGCAACTGTTTGTACCCTATTAATGGGGGCTGATAAGACATTCCTGGTACTCTGATTGCCGCATTTGGATCTAGATTGTGTCCGTATTCATAGTTCCATCGGTAAAAATCGACTCCTGCCAATATTCCGAAAAGAATAAATGAAATAAATAAAGCATAAAGCCCATTTTTCTTGGCAATTATAGCAACTGCCAAAGCACAAAATGCAAAAAAACCGATAATATAAGGAAGTACAGTAAATTCTATAAAGTCTTCTTTGTGTAAGGTTTTCATACCAATGTAATGGTTTAATCCATTAATAATATCTACATCTCCTCCAATTTTATTAGCATGTAATTGAAGTACTAAACCTTCTGGATATTGAGGAGCTGACAGCTCAATTCTCCACATTGGTACAAAAATAGAGGACACTAATAGCCCCATCACCAACAAAAGTATTGCTTTTGAAAGTGTTGAAATTTTTGAATTATTCATGATTTTTCTATTAAAAAAAGGGAACAAACTAAATAATTTGTTCCCTCTTGAATTTGAATTGATTCTTATTTAGCTGGCATATTTGTCCCTAAGCTAAACGTTATAGGAACAGTACTTCCTGCTGGAGAGACCCTAACATATCCTTGCATTTCTTGGTGTAATGCACTACAGAAATCTGTACAATAGAAAGGATATATCCCCACTTTTTTAGGTACCCATTTCAAAGTGGCAGTTTCACCCGGCATTATTAAAAGCTCTGCGTTATCCGCTCCTTTTATAGCAAATCCATGCGGAACATCCCAATCCTGCTCTAAGTTAGTTACGTGAAAATACACCTCGTCTCCTAATTTTATTCCTTCAATGTTATCTGAAGCAAAGTGAGAACGTATGGAAGTCATATACACATGAATTTTATTTCCTTGTCTGACTACTTTAGCTTCTTTCTCTCCTTTGGCTACAAAAGGGTGCTTGTTATCTTCGATCTTATAGAACTTTAACTGACCATTATTTCTAACTAAATCAGCTGGTGCAGCTTGAGCATAATGAGGTTCTCCAATTGTAGGATAATCCAATAATAATTTCATTTTATCACCACTAATATCAAATAATTGTGCACTTTGAGATAGTTCAGGTCCGGTAGGCAAATAACGGTCTTTGGTAATTTTATTGTAAACAACCATGTATTTACCAAAAGGTTTTCTACTATCTCCACCAGGAATACAAAGATGACCTGGAGAATAATAGGTTGGGTGACGATCTAAAATTTTCAAAGTTTTGATATCCCATTTTACAACTTCCGAAGAAACAAAGAAAGTAGTATAAGCATTTCCTTTTCCATCAAATTCTGTGTGCAATGGTCCTAAACCTGGTTTTTTAACTTCCCCGTGCAAAGCTGCCTCGTATTTGATAACTGGAATTCCTTCATAATCACCATCAAATTGTTTTTTGGCAATAGCATTTTTCATTTTATCAAAACTAAAGACTGGAATTAAAGCTGCTAATTTTCCGCTGCCTATGATGTATTCACCTGTAGGATCCACATCACATCCGTGAGGTGATTTTGGACAAGGAATCATGTAGCAAATATCTTTCAATTCTTTTGAATCAAGCACTAATACTTCAGTTCTCATTTCAGATTTTGTGGTATGCGTTTTTTCGTCCCATTTATTGTGTACATATTTAGCTTTCACTTTTTTTCCTTTTCCAGCTTTAATGTATTCTTCGGCTTTTTTCCAGTTCACTGCCATGATAAAATCTTTATCTTTTTGTGAAGCATTAACTTCTAATAAAGTATTGGCTTGTTCCGTATTGTAACATGAAAAGAAGAACCAACCATGAGATTTACCTTTTCCGGCATGACTTAAATCCCAATTTACACCTGGAGTTTCAATTTGAAAAGCAATATCCATTTCTCCTTCTTTACCAACTTTCACAAAACTTAAATATCCTTTGAAATTTTTCTTATACGTATTAATAGGCACATCTCCATTAGCATTGTCTGGAGGAACGCTAAAACGAGTTCCCGCTACCACATACTCCGTGTTTTCAGTAATAAATGGAGAAGAGTGATTTCCTGCACTATTTGGTAATTCAATTATTTCAACCGTTTTGAATGTTTTCAAATCAACACGGGCAATTCTTGGAGTGTTATTGGCATTAGCAAAAACCCAGCGACCATCCACTTCTCCATTAGTTTGAGACATATTTAAATGGTGCTGATCGTCCCAAGGCACATAACCGTGAGAAGTGTTCAACATTGGCTTCGTTTCTTCGCTGTAACCGTAACCACTCTGCGGATCTTGAGAGAATATTGGAACTACTTTTAACAATCTTGCGCTTGGCAAACCATACACACTCATTTGACCACTAAAACCTCCTGAAACGAAATTATAGAATTCATCGTATTTTCCTGGAGCAACATAGACTTTCTCAGCTGCGTCACCACTTACCGCATCTGCAGTGTTTTTGGGTTTACATGAAACCAAAAACGCACTTGCAAAAACAACTGCAAGCATTGATTTTAAAAGAATTTTTTTCATAATTATTTAATTTATTTTTTATACAACTATTTTACTCCGTCGTTTTTACGCATGAATTCAAGCAGGCTTCTTGCATCAGCATCTGACAAAGATTGATTTGGCATTCTAACTAAACAAAGCTCTAGTTGCGCTTGAAGCTCTGGATCTTTATCAATCATCGGATCTGGATTAGTGATAAAGTTCATAATCCACTCTGGTTTTTGACGTTTGGTAACTCCTTTCCAACCTGGACCAACTAATCTTTCATCAGTCAATTTATGACAAGAAGAACATTTTACGGATTGGATTTTATCTCCTTCGGCAGCCATTGCTTCATCTAGTTTAGCTCCTAAATCCACTGATGAGTGTTTTCCTATTCCTCTATTTGGATCATAAGTAGCGGCATCTGTTGAGTTAGTGGTTGACTCTTCAGATGTTGCTGCAGCATCTGTTGAAAAATCGTCCTTAGTTTTGGTTTTGTCACCACATGAAGTTAGCATTAATAATGCAGCTATAAAAAATGTTAATTTGTACATAAAAATTGGTTTTAGAATTATTTAACAAATTTGCAATTATAAATATTTTAAAAACATGATTTTAATCATACTTTGTCTTGTTAATTTTTCTTTTTTAACTAAACATTAAGAAACCAAACGATAAACTTTTGTTAACGATTAAACTTTTTACACCTTACCTTGTCTTATCTCTATAAAACTTAAAACAACAGAAAATGAAAAAATTATTTATCGTTGCATTATTAGTTGTCGGAATGACAAGCTTTGCACAAGAAAGAAAAGCAAAACCAGAGAGAGCAAAAATGGAACAATTGACTCCAGAGCAGAGAGATCAGCTGCAATTGAAAAAAATGACTCTAGACTTAGATTTGAATGCTTCGCAACAAAAAGAAATGAGTAAAATAATTGCTGAACAAAGTGCCAAAAGAGAAGCTAGAATGGCAGAAAGAAAAGCGACTAATGATGTTGCTGAAAAACAACTTACTGCTGACGAACGTTTTGCCAATAAAAACCAGATGTTAGACGAACAAATGGCGATGAAAGAAAGAATGAAAAAAATTCTTACCTCAGATCAATATAAAAAATGGGATGACATAAAAGGGAAACAACATCGTGGAATGAAAAAAAGAATGGCACATAATAAAGATAAAAAAGCAGCAAATATGGATGATAAAAAATAATCCATATACTTGAAATACTTCATCTTATTTAATAAAAAAAGACCCAAATCGGGTCTTTTTTTCGTTTAAAATGTTTTTGAGACTTTATCTATCGCTCGAATGGTGAAATCTAAATCCTCATACGTTAATGCATCAGTAATAAACCACGTTTCATAAGCTGATGGCGCGATATAAATTCCTTCTTGTAATAATCCATGAAAGAATTTCTTGAACGTTTCATTATCGCCCTTTGCAGCCGTTTGAAAGTCTACAACGGGAGCAACGTCAAAATGAACCGAAATCATGGATCCAATGCAATTGATCGTGAAATCAACATTATTTGCTTTTAAAACCTTATCAATTCCTGCAGCCAAATAGGCTGTTTTTTCTTCTAATCTTTTAAAAATAGTACGATCTCTATCTAAAGCTTGCAACATTGCCAATCCTGCGGCCATTGCTAATGGATTTCCTGACAATGTTCCTGCCTGATAAACGGGACCTAACGGAGCCAGATAATTCATAATTTCTGCGCGGGCTGCAAAAGCACCAACAGGCAATCCGCCACCAATTACTTTCCCAAAGCAAACGATATCAGCAGTTATATTAAGTAATTCCTGAACACCGCCTCTAGCAAGTCGGAATCCAGTCATAACCTCATCAAAAATCAACAGAATTTGGTTTTCTGTGCACATGTGGCGCAAGCCTTCCAAAAATCCTTTATTTGGTGGAATACAGCCCATATTCCCAGCGACCGGTTCTACTATTATAGCTGCAATTTCATTTTTATTTGCCGCAATTAAAGCAGCTACATTTTCTAAATCATTATAGGTTGCAAGTAAAGTATCCTTGGCGGTTCCTGCCGTAACACCAGGACTATTAGGAGCACCGAAAGTAATTGCTCCACTTCCCGCTTGGATTAAAAACGAATCCGAATGACCGTGATAACAACCAGCAAATTTTATTATTTTATCTCTTTTGGTAAATCCACGGGCCAGCCTTACAGCACTCATACAAGCCTCTGTGCCTGAATTTACAAATCTAATTTTATCGATATTTGGAACCATGGAAACTGCCAAAGCGGCAATTTGGGTCTCCAATTCTGTTGGCATTCCAAACGAGGTTCCTAATTTAGCTTTCTCAATCACGGCTTGCACTACTGGTTCGTAAGCGTGACCTAAAATCATTGGTCCCCAAGAATTGATATAGTCTATCAAACGGTTTTCATCTTCATCATACAAATAAGCACCTTTGGCACTTTTGACAAAAATTGGAGTTCCTCCTACTGCTTTAAAAGCTCTTACTGGTGAATTTACACCTCCCGGAATTACTTTTTCTGCTTCAGCAAAAAGCTGACTGCTTCTTTTATATAACATTTATGAATTGTAAATTATAGTTATTTTAAATTATTTTACTACCAATCTCTGTCCAATAGAAAGTGTATTGTCAGAAAGATTATTTTTTTGTTTTAAATCTTCAACCCTTAACTCAAATTTCTTCGAAATAGAATAGAGTGTGTCTCCCTTTTGAACTTCATATAAAGCTAGGCTGTTACTGACTATATTTCTGGATTCAATTGTTAATTCCTCAACTATTTGTATTTCATTAGGAACATAATTGACATCTAAAACTTGATTGTCATACTCATGCAAATTATATCGCTCAATATAAGAAATCAATTTGTCTGGGTATTTTGGGTCTGTGGCATATCCGGCGGCTCTAAGCCCTTTTGCCCAGGCTTTATAATCGCCTTTCGAATATTCAAAAAGTTTAGAATATCTACTTCTACCGGTCAAAAACAACGCATGATCTTTGTAAGATTCCGAAGGATTATCGTATTTTCTAAAACATTCCTGCGCAGCATCATCATCGTGTTTTACACTTTCTCCGGTCCAGCCTGCGTGACATTTTATTCCAAAATGATTATTAGAGTTTTTTGCTAAATCGCCTCTTCCAGCCCCAGATTCTAGAATCCCTTGAGCTAAAATAATACTTGCAGGTATTCCGTAACTTTTCATGTTACCCATTGCAATGTCCTTAAATTGATAAATATAAATTTTAATTACATCATTAGTAACAAATGTTTTTGAAGTTGAAACAATTGCCTCGGTCTCTTGTTTTCCTTTTTGGGATTTTGCTGGGGTTGAGAGCCCTGATTTTGTTGAAGTAGCACGCACAACATTCGTTTTTTTAGTTGCACGAAGTATTTCTGTTTTTTGTTTCAGAGGTGCTTTTTTTGCAGTTACAATAACTGGTTTTGTGGCATTGCAGCCAACCAAAGAAATAATTGTAAAAACAAGTAGGATTTTTTTAAACATAGATATCTATTGTTGGTAATTGTTTGTTTTTTAATTTAATATTCATTCCTTGAATTCCTTGAATTCCACCTGTATGAATAAGTAGAATTTTTGATTTGGCAGGAAAATAGTTTTTTTGAATTAAATCTATAACGCCAAAAACCATCTTTCCAGTATAAATGGGATCCAAAGGAATTTGATTTTCCAAGTAAAACTGATTGATGAATCCGATTAATTCTTCATTAACTTTTCCGTATCCACCAAAATGATAGTCCGTAATTAACTCCCAATTCTCATTTTTTACAAAATTACGAATTTCCTTTTTTAAAAAATCACCTTTTAAAGCGGGAAATCCTAAAACTTTTTGATGTGGTAAACTAGTATTAATGATTCCTGAAATAGTGCCACCAGTCCCTATTGAACAACACACGAAGTCAAAATCAGCATCATCTTGAGTTAGAATCTCTTGACAGCCTTTGATGGCTAACGCATTTGTTCCGCCTTCTGGAACAAGATAAAAACGACCAAATTTTGTTTTTAAATTTTCCAAAAAGAAACCCTCGCTTTTTAAGCGGTATTCTTCTCTTGAAATAAATTCCAGTTGCATTCCGCAATTTTGAGCGAATGACAACGTAGGATTCTCCGAGATTTTACTCCTTAATTCATCCCCACGAATAATTCCAATAGTATAAAATCCTTTCTCTTTACCCGCATAGGCCACTGCCGCAATATGATTTGAAAAAGCACCGCCAAAAGTAAGTAATGTTTCTTGATTTTCTTCTTTCGCCTGAAGCAAATTGTATTTCAGCTTTCTGAATTTGTTTCCGGAAACAAAAGGATGAATCAAATCTTCCCTTTTGATTTGTACTGAAATAGAGTTAGGAAATGATAGTAGTAACTTTTGGTTCAAACTGTTTTATTTTTTACAAAGGTAAAATTAATATATAATAACCCGTTGATTGGAACTAATTTTACCAAATAGATTCATAGAAATGATAACTTTTGAAAAGAGTTTGAGAGTTGTATTACCATTCACATGGCAAAACTGTGTATAAAAATTCCTGTTTCATGTCATTTTTCCAATCATAATTTATATTTATAAATGGATGCGGTAAAAAAGTTTTTTGATTACATCCAGTTTATAATAATAAATGCAACCTCTAAAGATTGCATTTATTAATTGTACCAAAATCAAAAATTAGTTTTTAACTATTATCTTTTTGCCAAGTTCTAATTTATCTTGCGTCGCAATTTTAACAATATAAATTCCGTCACTTAATCCTGAAGTAGAAAAGTTATAAGAAGCATTTATACCTAAATCTTTTTTACTAAAAATTAACTTCCCAACAATATCATACAAACTACAAGTAGCAACGTCTAATTTAAAAGGGTTGTTGATGGTTAAGCTTTTGGCATTATTGTTTTGAAAAACAACAAAATTTTCAACTGCTGCGTCATCTGTACCTAGGGCTCTATTGTTTTTAAAAGTAATTTCAAACTGAGTATTATTCGTGCCTCCTGGAAGCGTTAATTCGCGAAAGTCATTTTTTATATCGTGATAAACATCCGCAATCTTATCATGCAAATAGATGTTTTCAGCTTCAGTAAAATTCAAAATCTCTTGTACAGTTATTTTATAATTAGCTGTTTTGTTGTTTCTAAAACCAATTGGAATTTTTGTATCTAAATTGAATGGTCTTGCATCGATAACATATTCTGAGTCGTCCATTGCAAAATAAACTTCAGCTACATCGCTCCCGTCAGCTAACATGGCATCCATTGCGTGATCAACACCATTAGTAGCATCAGGAAGTAGCGCTACAACTAATTGACGTATCCCCTGATTGTTTAATAATGTATTTAATCTAATTTGCGGCGCAGGCTTTGTACTTGTTGTCGTATAATCAAAACCAGACACTGATTGAATTACTGGCAGAAACTCATTGGCGTTTTTAGATTTATTAGAAATGGCTCTTCGTTCAAATTGAGAAAAATTCGAAGCGTCTTCTTTTACAAATACACGATAGTCATTTTTCATCTCTACAGTTCCGTTAGCAACGCCATCTACCATAAAGCCTTGTCCAACAGGACAAAATCGTCTTTCATAAACATTCCCTGAGCTACCTAAATCAGTAACTTCATTCCCGTTACCATCGTAGGTATAAAAACGTGCCGGAGTGTAGACTCCCATGTTCCCATGAGTACCATTAGCGGCACCTCCAAGGGGAGAATAGGTGCCATATCCACCTCTAAAATCTTCAATATAATGCGAATTTGTAGTTTTATCATGTTCCCAGAAATAGGCAATCCCAGTTGTATTTACCGCATCTGTCAAGAATAATTTCAAATCTATTGCAGATGGATATGGGTTACCCATTAATGTAAATTGAAGATTAACAACGTTAATTGAAATAGTGCCGTCATTAGGTTTTCCTCTAAAATCGTATCGCTGCTTACTACCTGAATTATTTTGAACACCGTCTACTAGTGTCGAATTCGTTCCTGACGTCCCTTTCATTGTAAATCCTTCTCCAGCTTGAAGACTAGAGCTGGACCCTACGGGAATCCAACTTGAATAAGTACTTGAAGTTATTAATTTATTAATCCAATGAGGCGCTATCGCTAAAGGACTCGCCGTACCATTATAATTATTCATTGCTAAAATTGATGGCTCATTAAAAGTAATTAAACCAGTAACATCTTTAAGCTGGGTAATTCCAAAAGGAGAATTTCCTGCAGCAGCAATAGTTCCTCCCACAGGAGAACACCAATAATTATATTGAAAATTATTAGTAGAGCCTTCTTGAAAAACAGACAAACTACCAGTCCCTTTATTTGCCCCAGCCACAGTTGTACCTTGTAGTAACTGCGCATCTTTTCTTAAATAAAAATTGCTGGTTGTAGCATTTAATTCTAGTTGTTGTTTTAAAAAAACAACCTCGTTACTAGCAAAAACGTAACT
>JAGOJA010000150.1 GCA_017995345.1 Flavobacterium sp. | reverse complement strand
TTGTTTTAAAATGCCCTTGTTTAATGGCTTCACTATAACTTTGTGTGGAACCTTTTTTGATGGCAAACCAATCGGAAGCGTTGTGCAACATTCGGTGAACGTTTTCGGGTTTTAAATCGGTCCATTCACTTAAAATGACAGGAATGGTAGGTAAATCATCGATACCTTTTCTAAAAGTAGGATCGTTTTCTTTTTTATTCATAATGAACATACCATACATTCCGATTTGTTCTTGTAATCCTGAGTGTGAATGATACCAATGCGTTCCGTTTTGGATGATGGGAAATGTATATTTATGCGTTGTGCCAGGTTGAATGGGCATTTGGGTTAAATTCGGTACTCCATCTTCTTTGTTAGGTAAAAATAATCCGTGCCAATGCAACGAAGTAGTTTCATTTAATTCGTTATGTACGTAAATTTCGGCAATATCGCCTTCTGTAAAAGTTAATGTTGGCATTGGGATTTGACCGTTGACTGCTATAGCTCTTTTTTCTTTTCCAGAATAGTTAACAATTGTATCGCGAACGTATAAATCGTAACGTACTATTTTTTGAGCGAATAAGATTTGTGATACAAAAAGTAATAGTACTATTTGCAACATTTTTTTTGAAAAAATATTTTGTAAATCCATATCTGATATTTTCATTTTAGTTATTGCAAATTTTTGAAAATCAAGCATTTTTGATTTTATTTTTTTAATAGCAATTCCCAACTTGCTATTTTATTGTTCAATGTTTCTATAGTTTTTTTCATTTTTTCCTTATCTGCTAATGATACTGCCCTTTTTGCAGCTTCAATAGCACTAGCGTAATCTTTGTTTTCCGATGCTATTTTTTGTCTCAAATTTGGATAATGGAAATTTTGAGGATTTAACTTTTCAGCATCCAATAGCCATTTAATTGCTTGTTTGAAATCTCTATTTGTACTGTAATAATAGTTGGCTGCTTGAAATAATAAGTTGGCATCTTGCGTTTTTCCTTTAACGATATGTTGGTCTATCAACGCTAATAACATATCGTCCTCTTTACTTTTAATTGGTATTTTGACCATAGTATTTTCCCAAAAGATTTTTAGAAATGCTTCACCTTTGCTATTAATGTCATTTAATTCAATTGTAAATGTTTCATAGAAATAGGGACTTTTTTCTGTGGGAACTTTAAAACGCATTACGTCTTTTTTCTCATCATAGCCGGTTTCACCATGTAAAGTTATATCTGTATTAATGATTATTGTCCACTCATTAATTGAAGGAATTGAAAATATTGAATAACTACCCGCTTTTAATATACTATTACCAAAGGAGATATCTTCAGAAGTTGTAATTACGGTACAATCACTTGCACCAGTTCGCCAAAGTTTATCAAATGGCACTAACTCACCAAATATTTTTCTGCCTCTTACTAATGGTCTACTATAGGCTATTTTAATTTTTGCACTGCCGACTTCCTGTTCAAATGATGAAGCAGGACTTGCAGATGTTGTTCTTATTTGAATTTTTTCTTGAGCATTTATTAATAACGCTTGAATTAATAGAAAGCTTGTAAAGATTATTTTTTTCATCTTGTTAGTTAGTTATTTTTTCAATTTTAAAACCAGCCTTTTCAACTGCTGCTACTATTTCATTCTGATTTAAAGATTGTGTTTCAATAGTTAAAACTTTATCCTTATTTCGGACATCAACTTCCCAGTTTTCTATCTCAGAAATCTCATTTAATGTGGGTGTAACTTTTGCGACACAGCCCATACAATTTATATTCGTTTTGAATTTAAAAATATTCTTTTCCATTGTTTTATGATTTTAATTAATTATTGAAATATTTAAGCCTTAAACTATTGCCAACAACACTTATACTACTTAGTGCCATTGCTGCTCCAGCAATCATTGGATTAAGTAAAAAACCATTGATTGGGTAAAGAATTCCAGCTGCAATTGGAATACCTACAACATTATAAATAAATGCCCAAAATAAATTTTGTTTTATTGTATTTACAGTGCTTTTTGAGAGTTTTATTGCTGTTGAAATTTTCATTAAGTCGGATGATATAATTGTCATTTTGGCAACATCGATTGCAATATCACTTCCTTTTCCCATTGCAATACTCACATTGGCTTGAGCTAATGCGGTACTGTCGTTAATACCATCACCTACCATAGCTACAATTTTACCTTTTGCTTGAAGTTCTTTTACAAAATCGGCTTTGTCTTTTGGAAGTACTTCACCTTTGAAACTTGAAATTCCTGTTTTTTCAGCAATAGCTTTAGCTGTATTATAATTATCTCCGGTTAACATATGGACTTCAATACCCATTTTTTGTAATTCCTTAATTGCTTCAATAGAAGTTTCTTTAATCTCATCTGCTATAGCTAAAACTGCTAAAGCTTTTTTGTCATCCGCAAACCATATAACTGTTTTTGCTTCATGCAACCATTTATCTGCTTGTTCCTTTAAGGAATTGTCTATTAGTATTTGGTTTTCGGTTAATAGTTTTTGATTACCCACTAAATAATTGATATCCTTATAATTTGCTCTAACACCTTTACCTGTTAGACTTTCAATATGATGTATGTGAACCGTATTTATATCTTTTAGATAATTTACAACGGCTTCAGCTAATGGATGCTCAGATTGTTTTTCAATACTTAATAATATTTGTTTAGAACTATCATTTTCTTCTGCCCAAATCACATCGGTTACTGTGGGCTTACCTTTGGTAATTGTACCTGTTTTATCTAAAATAATGGCATTTATTTTTTTAGCTAACTCCAAGCTCTCTGCATCTTTGATTAGAATTCCTTCCTCTGCTCCTTTTCCTACACCTACCATGATGGCTGTGGGTGTGGCTAATCCTAATGCACATGGACATGCAATTACTAAAACTGTCACTAAAGCTAGCAATCCTTGAGTGAATCCGTTTTCACCACCCCAAATTATCCAGGCAATAAGCGATAGTAAGGCAATCCCGATGACAATTGGAACAAATATACCTGCAATTTTATCCACCAATTTCTGCACTGGAGCTTTACTACCTTGTGCTTCTTGAACCATTTTAATGATTTGAGCCAACATAGTATCTGAACCAATTTTTTCAGCTTTAAACTGGAAACTTCCTTTTTGATTGATTGTTCCTGAAAACACTTTATCATTTACTTCCTTTTTAACAGCTAATGGTTCTCCACTTAACATGCTTTCATCTACAAACGAACTTCCTTGTGTTACTATTCCATCAACCGCTACTTTATCTCCTGGCTTAACTATGATGGTCATTCCAACTTCAACTTGTTCAATAGGTAATGCTATTTGATTCTGTTCAGTATCTAATATGTTAACGGTTTTGGGTTGTAAGCCGATTAACTTCTTAATTGCTGAAGATGTATTTCCTTTAGCATTCTCTTCCAGTAACTTACCTAATAAAATAAAAGCAATTACCACTGCTGCAGATTCAAAATAAACATGAGCGTGTAATCCTTTTGAATGCCAATAATCTGGGAAAAGAGTATTGAATACACTAAATATATAAGCAACACCTGTACTTAATGCAACTAGTGTGTCCATATTGGCAGACCCATGTTTAGTTTGCTTCCAAGCATTTATAAAAAAATCTTTACCAAAACCTAAAATTACAGGAGTTGATAACACCCACATAATGTAATTAGCGTAAGGAATATCCATAAAAAACATGGCTATAATTACTAGTGGTAATGTCAAAAAAACAGCTCCAATTGTTTTCTTTTTTAGTAAATTATATTTTTTTTGGTGAAGTTCTTCTAAAGTTTCAGAATTTTCATTTCCTTCCTCAATAAATAAATCATAACCAATGCTTTGAACTGCTTGACGCATTTGATTTACTGTAACTAAACTCGGAATATATTCAACTGTTAAAGTGGCTGTTGCATAATTAACTTGTGATGAAACAATACCAGGTAAAAATTTTACGATGCTTTCTGTACTAATCGCACATGAAGCACAAGTCATTTGAAGCACCGGAATTGTCTTTTTTATTGTTGTTACTTCATATCCTAAATCACGAATAGTTTTTACAACATTCGGAATAACTTCTTCAGGTTTATCTGTTTCAATAACTGCTCGATTGTTATTTAACTCTACAGTATGACTTGTAATGTTTTTTACTGACTGTATACCTTTATCAACTATTAAAGCACAGTGCTCACTCTCAACATTTTCAAGAGGAATGTAAATCTGTTTTCTTGTTTCAGTTTTCATCTTTATGAGTTTTATTGGTACAAAGTTCTGATGATTTGCTTAAGTTGACTTGTATAATTATGGAAATGATTTACACTATTTATAATTTATCGATTTGCGTTCGTTTAGCTTCTTTTATTTGTTTGAAATGCGTTGGTGTAAAACCAGTTATTTTTTTAAATTGGTTACTTAAATGTGCTACACTACTGTAATTAAGTAAATCAGCAATTTCACTAAAACTTAATTCATCATAAATAATAAGCTCTTTAACTTTTTCAATTTTTAGATTTATAAAATACTTTTCTATACTAACACCTTCAATCTCTGAAAATAAATTACTTAGTTTACTGTAATCCTGATTTAGGTTTTCTGAGAGAAATAACGATAGATTTTTATCTAAATCTGCATTTTTATTTTGAACTAAATCAATTAATTTATTTTTGATAAGTTCAATTATTCGACTTCTTTTATCATCAATTACTTCAAAACCAAACTTCTCAAGATTTAATTTAATATCCTTTTTTTGAATATCTGTAATCTCTTGATTCAGTTCAATTTCTCCTAATTCAACTTTTACTAGTGAATATCCTAAATTTTCGATTTCATTTTTAACAACCATTTTACAACGATCGCAAACCATATTTTTAATATAGAGTTTCATTGCCTTTTTATGTTAGAATGTCTTTTTCAAACTACCACAACTCAACATTTCAGCACCATAATAAGGGTTTTTAATTTCCTTAACCTCACTTATCCAAATAGCTCCTTTACCATCATTTGCCATGGGACAGAAATCTTGATATAGTTTTTGCTTTGAACCAAAGGTTATGATTAAATCATTAATGCTATTACTTAGCATAATAAAATGTTCTCTTTGATTATGAATTTTGCCAGAATTATCTCCGATATGCTTTGCATGAACGCTACCTTTTTCTAATATACTTAAAAGTTCATTTTTTAATTTTGAATTAAGAGAAGAAGTATCAGTACTATTAAATGTTTTTAATAAACTTTTTGCAGTTATAGCAGCTACTTTACTATCATCTTTTGTCAAAGCATTTTTAAGTTTTAAATAGTTAGCAATAATTTCTGATGTTGAAAATTGTTTTGTTGATTCTTGAGAAACTTCCGTCTTTTCCTGAACATTTTGAGCTTCAACTGTTGTTGTATCTTTATGTTCGTGT
>JAGOJA010000149.1 GCA_017995345.1 Flavobacterium sp. | reverse complement strand
TACTTATCGCTCAAATAAACCTAAAGTACCTCCAACCCAATCTTTGTCTTTATTGAATTTTACCCCTATCATTTCTCCGCGACTTAATCGGACTAAATTACATAATAAAGTAGGAGACTTGTCTTCTTTTTTCCAAACACAAAGTATACGCACTTCGGCTTTTACTTTTCCGTCAGGAGATTGTACAATAGGAAGGTAGTTTACTTTTTTCTGAAGGATGTAAAGTTCTTTTTCAGTAACTGCCTCAATGTCTTCTTTTTTTACATGGAAAATTACTCCTGTACCAGAGAAAGAAAACAAAGGTTTTAAAACGTAATTTTCTAAATCTTCTGGAATTTGTTTCAGTTCACTCAATAAAGTAGTTTCTATAAAATATTTACCTTTTAAGAAAGGTAAAATAAATTTACTGATTCTGAAAAACCAATTGGGATGACCTGCCCATTCGACATCTAAGTCATCGGAGAAATTAAAATTAAGCTTCAAATCTGTTCTTAAATCTAATTCGTCAAAAATAACCCGATTATAAATTCGTTTAACTAGAATTTCATCACCAACTTCATTTTTATAAAAAAGCTGCTTCCCCTTTTTAATTAATTCAGTGACACAAACGATTGGAATACCAATATCTCTTTTACAATAATAAAAATCAATCTTTGTATTTTGCTTTTCAGGTTCAATTTCAAGTAAAATAACACTTTCTTTAGGATGTTTGTTGCAAATTACTTCCTCAAGAATAGTAAGATATTCTGGAGTTTCAATATCATTAATAAAAGGAGTTAGGTTTTTAAGAAATGGATAATGATTCTTGAATTTATCATAAAGATTTACTTGATAATTGTATAATGAAGGAAATCCTTGTACTTCAATTAGCTTAGGAATAACGGCGCCATCTTCTTCGCAAATTCCAAAATCAATGGCAAGGAACGAAGTATGTTCGTCTTCATTTGGAACTTTATGATTTAACTCTAATGACTTGTCAGTAAGTCGTTTAAAGTTTTCTTTCTGAATAAAAGATATAACTTGATTACATCCTTCAACTAATTGTGCTTTTAATTCCTTTGATATAAAAAAAGGAGTTTCTCCTAATCTAAATGTTGGTGCATAATTAAAATCGGAAGTAATATCGTCTTTAAATTCTTGATATTTTTGGCCTGTAAATTGAGTATTAAATAACTCCCGATATTTTGTAATCATACTGTATTAAGTTTATTAATTAGACAAAATTTTCTTTGTTTTCATCAAATCATTTATGGCTGTACGAAGGAAATTTGGAATCAAAGTTTCATTTGTTTTGTAAATTTTATCATCATCCATTAAATTTTCGAGCATGTCTCTGAATTTCCTTTTACCCTTCATATTCTTGATTTTATCCTTTGACTCTTTGTTTCTTAAATGCGCAACAAAGCTTATAGGATCAGCTTCAGGATGAAATTGAGTACCCACAAAATAATCAGTAAAACGTACCGCCATAATAGCGCGTTCGTATTGAACATGATCTCTGATTTTTTCCAAAGAGATTATTTTTGCCCCTTTTGCAGTAAAAACTGTCAGTAAGGGCTGTACCACTTGATAATCTCTGGAATCAATTCCATAAAAAGGATCTGCCAAACCTTGAAATAAGGAATCAGTCTCTCCTTCTTTAGTTTTATGAATAGTCATTACACCAAAAGAGGTGTCATTTCTTTTGGTTACTGTCGCTAATCCAAAATGCAGACATGCCATTTGAAACGAGTGACAAATGAACAAAACATGTTTTTTCACCTCATTTTCGTTATTCCACTTTGTCAGGGTATCAATGAATCCATAATATTTGGTATCCCAATCCCCATCACCAATTAGCGGATTTCCTGGCCCACCGGTAGAAATGTAAATATCAAACTTACTAATATCTGGCAATTCACATTTCCTGCGAACGTCAAATATTTCAAAACTCACAACTGGGGTAAATCGATTAACCACATCTATAATACAACGCATTCCTTGGTTAGGTTCGCCGTTGTACATATCTAAAATGGCTATTTTTATTATTTTATTAGACATAAAAAAGTATTAAAATACAAGTTGCAAAGTTAATTTATTTTTTTTTATAATCCCCTTGTAAATTCTCCAGTTATAAAATCAACGACCTTAGAAAGATCTCTAGTTTCATGAAATACAGCCAATTGCTTGTCTGCACCCGTTCCATTATTCAAAATTTGATGAACGTAATTTATTTCATCACGACTTCCTAATTCATCGACTACATCATCAATAAAATCAAGCAATTCAATAATAAGCAATTTTGTTTCTACCTCTTTTTGCAGGCCAAAATCAATCATGGTGTTGTCAATTCCATAGCGTGCTGCACGAAACTTATTTTCTTTTATTAATGCTAGTCTGTATATATTAAAACTAGTATTATTCATATTCATTTTATATAATTTAGCTACAATTGCTTGAATTATAGCCACAATACAAATTGTTTCATCTACGGTTAAGCACATGTCACATATTCTAAACTCTATCGTATCATAAAAAGGATGCAAACGTAAATCCCACCATATTTTTTTAGGATTGTCAATACAATTCGTTTTAACTAGCGTATCTAAATAATTTTGATAGGAGGCAACCGAATCAAAATACTCCGGCAATCCAGTTCTTGGAAATTTATCAAAAACCTTGGTTCTAAAGGATTTATAACCTGTTTGTCTTCCTTCCCAAAAAGGAGAATTGGTTGAAAGTGCAAATATATGAGGCAAGAAATAGGTAGCTTGATTCATCAATTGCAAACCAATTTCACGATTTTCAATTCCAACATGGCAATGCATTCCAAAAATCAAATTAGAGCGTGCAGCATCTTGCAATTCATTCACAATATCATGATAGCGAGGATCATCGGTGATGGGCTGGTCTTGCCATTTCGAAAAAGGATGGGTTCCAGCACCACCAACAATTAAATCTTGTTTATCTGCCAATTCTACAATTTTAGATCGTAAATAACGAATTTCATTTTTTGCATCATTGACGTTTTTACAGATATTCGTACCAACTTCCACCACCGATTGATGCATTTCAGCCTTTACCTGCTCGTTCAAAATTATTTTTGCACCATCCACAATTTTAGATAAATGAGATCTTAAATCTCTTGTGACAGGATCTATAATTTGATATTCTTCTTCAACACCAAGTGTGAAAACGGGTAATTTTTTCATTACTTTATTTTTTTTAGAAGCTATTTATTCGTCAGTTCGCTCCGCTCGTGTCCCGCTTTCAGTTTCAATATAGGCTAAAAAGCCTAAAATTCCCACTTCAATTGGGACTAGTGAATTTATAAAATCGACACCTTTTTATTTTTGGGAAGCAGCATCTTTGATGAAAGTACCCCAAGTTAAATTCATTTTTCCTGATTTTTGTTTTTTCGCAGCAGCAATAGCCATTTTTGCAGCTTCTTCGACTACCCATTCAAAATTTTCAGCACCCACAGAAGTTAGCTCTGCATCTGGAGCTGGATTTCCAAAATCAATGGCATACGGAATTCCGTCACGCACCGCAAACTCTACGGTATTGAAATCATAACCTAAACCTTTGCAAAGGCGCAGCGTATAGTCTTTTATAGTAGCTAACAATTTTTTATCAACAGGAGGTCCGTCAATTACATAACGCAAATGATGTGGGTTTCTTGGTTCATATTGCATGATTCGAACTGCTTTGCACCCTAAACAGTATACTCTAAAATATTCTGTAAACACAATTTCTTCCTGTAACATCATTACTAATTGCCCAGTTTCCTGATGTTTTTCCCAGAATTCTTCTTTATTTTCAAGACGATATACATTTTTCCATCCACCACCGGCATAAGGTTTCATATAAGCTGGAAATCCTATGTAATCAAAAATACCTTGCCAATCCATTGGAAATTTTAAATTTCTAAATGATTTATTAGTAGTATCTGTAGGATGTTCTGCTGAAGGTAAAATTACCGTGTTAGGTAGTGGTACGCCTAAAGTATCTGCCAATGAATTATTGAAAAACTTGTCATCAGCACTCCACCAAAACGGATTGTTTATAACATTAGTTCCTGTTAAAGCCGCATTTTTTAAATACGCTCTATAAAAAGGTACATCTTGTGAAATTCGATCAATAATTACGGCATACTCGCCATCTTTGTTTTGAACTACTTTGTCGATACTAACTGCTTCGGCAATAATGTCTTTTTCATTTTTCGAATTTACTCTATCTATAAATGCCTGTGGAAAGGTATCTTCCATTCCAAATAAAATTCCTATTTTTTTCATATTAATGCGTTTTTATTTTAAAAAAATTTAATTCTTGATAAATAATGAGGAAACATTTCCTTCCAAACCGGCCAATCGTGTTTTTTATCTTGACGAATATCCAGCCAGTGATGTATGTTTCTATCGCTTAATACTTTGCTCATTTTTAGATTGGCATCAAAGCAAATATCCCAATTGGAAGTTCCTAGAACGATATCCATATTCCATAATTCATAATCATCAAGTCCATATAAATAATCTAATGGACTGTTGTAAAACACATCATCGTTATGAAAGCCATCCATAAAACTCTTGATATCAAAAGCACCACCCATAGAAAATAAATGACTTACATATCCAGGATGTCTAAACGCAAAATTTGCCGCATGATAACCTCCAAAACTGCAACCTGCAACAACCACTTTCCCTGAAGAAGTATTGTTTTTTATTTTCTCAACAATTTCATGACAAATCATTTTGTCATAACGTACATGATTTTCGATGCGGTGAATAGGATGTATGTTTTTATTGTAAAAACTGTCTCTATCAATACTATCGGGACAAAATATTTGGATTAAACCTTGCTCAAGGTACCATTTTGCAGAGTCAATCAGCCCCATGTCTTTATTTTCGTGGTAACTTCCCATAGATGTTGGAAATAGTACTACAGGATATCCCGCATGACCAAAAACGACCAATTCAATATCTCGATTTAAATTTGGGGAATACCATTTGAAATATTCTTGCTTCATAAATTTACTTTTAACAATTATAATAAAAATAATCGTTCAAAAAGCAGATAAAATTTTACTTAAACAATATTTACTATATAAAAGATTAGAATTATTAAATCATAATTAAATTGCAATAATTGGACAGATAAGTCTCTTTTTTTTAAACTATAAACAACAAATAAATTTTTTTTAACATATCACAATTTCTTTAATAGCATCTTTTAACAACATAATAGAATGAAGATTCCTTAATAACGTTATATTATTGCCTATTAATGAGTTCTAAAATAAATTGTGGAAGGTAAAAAGTAATAATTTTTTTAAATTTCAAAAAGATGTACTTGACTTTTCAATCGTTCTGCAAGCATGCTCATCATTCTTTTATTTATGTTGGAAGAGTTTTTTGCATAAATAACATATTCA
>JAGOJA010000148.1 GCA_017995345.1 Flavobacterium sp. | reverse complement strand
TAAATTTGCGATATAAAACATCATAAATCTTTATAATAACATGATTAAAGTATTTGATATCAGAGCATTATTTGCAGCTGCTTTTGTAACATTATTAACACTTTTACTTATAATGATAGGTTCAAGAAGTTTACAAAACTTTGATGCAGCACTAGTAGCTTATCTTTTTGGGACCCTATTTGCTATTTTTGGTATTGCCTATCGTTATAGTGTTTGGATACAAAGACCCCCCACTAAAATCTATTTTAAAAGAAGTTTAACAACTTTGTTTTCTAAAGAATTTCTCCATTTTTCGTGGTTTACTATTCAAGATTTTTTCAAGAATATTGTTTTTCAAAGTTTCATCCTCAAAAGAGGAAAGAAAAAAGGAATTGCCCACTTAATGATGGCAATCGGTTGTACCATGGCTTTTGCAATTACTATTCCGCTTACTTTTGGCTGGATTCATTTTACATTGGTACCAGAAACTGGTTTAAATCCTAATGTAGAAGATATTTACACCGCACACTTTTTCGGTTTTGAAGTTTTTAATTTTCCAATTAAATCCATTGTTGGTTTTTTTACTTTTGGAGCACTCAACTGGTGTTCAGTTTTGGTTATAATTGGTGCGACCTATTTTCTACAAAAAAGATTAAAAGACCCAGGCCTTATAGCTACACAAACTTTTGAAGGCGATATTCTGCCTTTATTATTGTTAATACTTGTCTCGCTTACAGGATTAGGACTTACTTTGGATTATGAATTTATGCACGGCAAAGCTTACGAATTTATTGCTGTTACTCACGCTTTTTTTGTTATTATTTTTCTTATTTGGATGCCTTTTGGGAAATTTTTTCACATTATACAAAGACCTGCACAGATTGGCGCTCATATCTATAAAGAAGTTGGTAAAAAAAGAGGAATGCAAATTTGCAAACAAACAGGTATTGAATATACCACTCAGTTGCATGTATCCGATTTAAAAGACATTACCAAAGCGCTAGGCTTCAACTTGGATGATGAAGAAGGAAATTCTTTGTTAGATTATAGCCCAGAGGGTAAAAGAGACTTACTCGCAATTGCTCATCTTAATGCTAGAAAAGAATCAGGAAAATTTTTTGGATAATCAGATTAATTCATAAAAAATTAAATAAAAATTATGGCAAAATTACCTATAGATGCCGAAAAAATAATTGCTCAATATGGCCCTTCTCTACATATGCCAAATAAGGAGGCAATACCCGGAAGAGATGAGCCAGATAGCATAATTGAAACTCACTGTTGTTTCTGTGGTATGCAGTGCGGAATAAAATTATTGGCAAAAAACAACAAAGTTGTGGGTTTTGAACCTTGGATGGAATTTCCCTTTAATGAAGGAAGACTTTGTCCGAAGGGGGTTTTGAGATACATGCAAAACAACCACGAAGACCGTTTGACTGCTCCAATTCTGAATAAACCGGGAGTTGGTTTTGTGCCTATTTCTTGGGATGAAGCCATGGATTCTACCATTTCTGAAATTAAAAGAATACAATCACAATATGGTAACGATGCTTTTGCCATGTTATCGGGAGTTTCTCTTAGCAACGAAAAATCATATATGGTTGGTAAATTTGCTAGAACAGCTCTCAAAACTAAAAATTTAGATTATAATGGTCGCCTTTGTATGGTTTCGGCAGGTGCTGGTAACAAAAAGGCCTTCGGATTAGATCGAACATCCAATAATTATCAGGATTTAGAAAAAGCAGAAGTCATTATTGTCACAGGAGCCAATGTTTCTGAAACCTTTCCAACACTAACGCATTGGATTTGGAAAGCACGTGATAATGGCGCAAAACTCATTGTGGTTGACCCTCGAATGATTCCTTTGGCTAGAACAGCCGATATTCATTTAGACATTCGTCCAGGAACAGATTCTGCACTTTTCGGAGCCATTCTTAATTACATGGTGCAACACGATATGTTGGACCACGATTTTATCAACAACCATACTTCAGGTTTTGAAGAAGCCAAAGAAGCAGTAAAAGATTATACCCTAGATTGGGCTGAAGATATTACTGGGGCTAAAAAAGAGAAAATAGAAGAAGCCGCAAAACTTTGGGGCAAAGCTGCTACTTCATTTTTGCTTCACGCAAGAGGAATTGAGCACCACACAAAAGGTGTTGAAAATGTTTTGAGTTGCATCAACATTGTGCTGGCTTCAGGAAGAATTGGCCGACCTTATTGCGGTTACGGAACCATTACAGGCCAAGGTAACGGACAAGGAGGAAGAGAACATGGTCACAAATGTGATCAACTTCCTGGCAATAGAGACATAGAAAATCCAGAACACAGAAAATATATTTCGCAAGTTTGGGGCATTGAAGAATCAGAATTGCCAGGCAAAGGACTTTCGGCCTATGAGATTATTGAAGCCATTCATCGCGGAGAAATAAAAGGACTAATTTCTATTTGTTTCAATCCTTTGGTGTCTTTGCCTAACAGTAATTATGTTCGTGAAGCATTAGAAAAATTAGAATTTTATGTGGGTATCGATTTCTTTTTGAGTGAAACTTTAAGACATGCCAATATTGTTTTACCCGGTTCTTTGCACGAAGAAGAAGAGGGTACAGTAACTACCGCAGAAGGTCGAGTGGTTCGCATTAGAAAAGCTGTTGATCCACCAAAAGGAGCCAAAACAGATACCGAGATTTTATTGGAAATTGCCAGACGATTGGGAGCTGCAGATAAATTTTCGTATGAAAATAGTGAAGACATTTTTAATGAATTGCGTGTGGCTTCAAAAGGAGGTACCGCAGATTATTACGGAATCACTTATGATAAAATCGAAAAAAATATGGGTGTTTTTTGGCCTTGTCCCGATTTAGATCATCCCGGAACACCTAGACTTTGGGAGGATAAAAAATTTAAAACTCCAGATGGAAAAGCTCATTTCAATGCCGTGAAATATCACGAAAGCGGAGACCCAATTGATGAGGAATACCCAATTATTTTAACAACAGGACGTGTGGTTTCTCAATATTTGAGCGGTTCACAGACTCGTAGAATAGGAAAATTAGTTCATCAATTTGCTCAACCTCTTTTAGAAATTCATCCTAAATTGGCCACTCAATACGGCATTAATCAAAACGAAGAAGTTATAGTTAAAACCAAAAGAGGAGAGGCGAAATTTCCAGCAAATATTGTAGAAACGATAAGAGAAGACACTGTTTTCCTACCCTATCATTGGCCTGGAAAAAAGTCTGCTAACCAATTAACCAGCGGACATCTTGACCCAATTTCTAAAATTCCTGAATTTAAAGTAAGTGCTTGTTCATTACAACCTACAGGGAAAATAGTGGAAGTAAATAAATTTTCAGAAGCTTATAAAAGTTCATAAAATATGTCTCAATATTATAAATTACAAGAAGAGTTTTTTGTAGATATGCAGCGATGTATCGGTTGTAAATCCTGCGAAGCCGCTTGTGCAGAATGCGAAACCAATGGCGAAGAACCAATGATTCATGTCAATTATGTAAATAGAGCCGAAACCATACAAACCACCGTACAAGTGTGTATGCACTGCGAAGACCCTGTTTGTGCCAATGTTTGCCCTGCAGATGCGATTACCAAAGATGAATTCGGAATTGTGCATACTGCCAATACTTCTCGGTGTATTGGATGCTCTAATTGCGTGATGGCTTGTCCGTTTGGTGTTCCAAAAAAAATGGAACAATATGACCTAATGATGAAATGTAATATGTGCTACGACAGAACTAGTATTGGCAAAAAACCAATGTGTGCAACGGTTTGCCCTAGTGGAGCTTTGTTTTATGGTACCAAAGAAGAAATGGAAAAAATGAGGCCTAATTCTACGCCTGTTAATCGATTTATTTTCGGGATGGAAACCGTAAAAACAAAAGTGAACATTATGATGCCAAAAGGAAGCACAGAACTAAAAATATTTTAATTTTTAAACAATTTTTTAAACTATCAATTCTTAATAATGGAAAACGAAGATAAACATTGGAAGCAAGATTTTCCTATAAATAGAGGTGAAGCCATCCAAGTAAGCCGAAGAGATTTTGCAAAATTACTGGCAGTAGTTTCAGGAGGAATGGTTTTAGGAAACGGAATTATTGCTGCAAAAACATTTTTTTCTGATGATAAAACAATAGGGGAAAAACAAAAAATTTGCGCCAAAAACGATATTCCGGTAGGCGGAACTAAGTCTTTTGTGCTAAAAAATGACTCCGTTCCTTATATTTTAATACATACCGAAGAAGGCGAATTTTATGCTTATGAACAAAAATGCACACATCTTTCTTGTGCTGTGTATTACAAACCAGGTACTTTGAAAATAGAATGCCCTTGTCATAACGGTTGGTTTGATGTAAAAACTGGTGAAGTATTGCAAGGACCACCACCAAGACCTTTAAAAAAATTAGTGGTTACTTTGCAAGGAGACGATATTTTTGTACAACATCCTAAAACAGAAAACGTATGAGTAATTTCAGAACTGGGCAAGAAAATGCACATCCGCAGAAAAAAAGCATGATTATGTCCACCCTTATTGTAGTGCTTTTAGCGAATTTACTGATTCAGATTTGGTTACTTTACACCGCTTTAAACAATGCCTTAGATGGGCATCAAGAAGTAGCTTACAGTACTTTTATTGCTTCATTGGTTTTATTTTTGGCAGGTACTATTTGGCTGTATTTTTTACCTAAAAATGTAAAATAATCAATGTTGAAAGATAGGTACAATAGAATACACGATTACTTGCGATTATCCATTACCGATAATTGCAACTTCCGCTGTTCCTATTGTATGCCTGATGAAAAAATGAGCTTTCTGAAACAAAAACTTTTAATGTCTCCCGAAGAAATTTTTGACATTTCAAAAATTTTTGTACAGTTGGGCGTTAATAAAATACGATTGACTGGTGGCGAACCTTTGGTAAGAAAAGATTTTGGCGAAATTATCTCAAAACTATCTTTATTACCCATCAAAATAGGCATTACAACCAATGGTTTACTAATTGATAACTATTTGGAGGAACTCAAAAATGCAGATATTTCTTCCATTAATATCAGTTTAGATACGCTAAATGACCAAAAATTTAAAACCATTACACAACGCAATCACTTTGCTAAAGTTTGGGAAAACATCCAACGCTGTATGCAAGAAAACATACACGTAAAACTGAATATGGTAGTGATAAAGGGCGTTAATGATGATGAAATTATTGATTTTGTAAATCTTACCAAAGATCTTCCTATTCATATTAGACTAATAGAATTTATGCCCTTTGACCAGAATAATTGGAATAAAGAAAAAGTCTTGAGCAATAAAATTGCTTTACAGAAAATAAGTGAACAATTTTCTTTATTCAAATTGAAAGACGATAAAAACGATACCGATAAAAAATTTGGAATTTTCGGGCATTCTGGTACGATAAGTT
>JAGOJA010000147.1 GCA_017995345.1 Flavobacterium sp. | reverse complement strand
AGCAGCATGGGTAAAGTTAGTATTAATGGAAATAAAGATTTTAATAAATTACAATACGGAGCGTACATTTCATCGGGCTACAATACGTTTAATTTATATGCCTATTATGGCTTGAATTCGCTTTTTACATCTGCAAAAATTAATGACGAAGCGGTCAATATGAAAGCCTTTAATCTTGGAATTATATTTTATATTTTATAGCCATAAAAACAACAATAGCAATTGAGGAATTACGCCTAAAACAAAGCCTATAATCAATTCTTTGTTGGTGTGTGCTTTCATTTCCAAGCGGGAGGAAGCGACAAAGCCATTTAAAAGTATCAATAGTACAATGGTAAACGGAATTTGAATCCCAAGATGCATACTTAATCCAATTATAAAAATCGTCAAGGAGCTGATTGCAATCATGTGAAGGCTGGCTTTGATGTTTCCGAATAATAAAATCAAGGCCAATAGAGTACTCATAAGTCCGCCCAAGAAGAAAAAATGCAATTCAGGATAGCGTTCGAGCGTGATGCTTTTTCTGACTAATAAAATAATCAAAAAGGAGTGAATGATTAATGGTATTTTTCGTTGGGATATTTTAGCAATCATTATGGTATCAACATTTCCTGTTGCACGCAAAAGCAAGAACACCACAACGGGAATAAGTATCGTTACAATTACAACTTGAAGGAAAACATAGATTTTTTCTTGACTAATAAAGCTAGCGCTGTTGAAAAAAAGATAAAACAAGGTGGCCATAGCCGGTATAAATAGCGGATGGAAAATATAAGAAAGCGATGGAAGAATTTTTTTCAAGAGACTGGGTTTCTGCATCAAACAAATGTAATAAATCTGTCAAAATTAGTATGTAATTTTGTGGCGGTTTCTTTTTCTTAAATCGAGCTATGTTGTATACAACGAGATAAATTTGTGTTTTAGTACAAAGTATTTGGGTATAATTAAAGGGTATCTAAGCCTTCGTTTTGAAAAGAAGTGTTATTTTTGAGAAAGGTTCCTATATTAAACAACGATAAAAAGCATATTCTAGAGAACAATAAATTTAAATCAATCTCTTTCAATTTCATGAATCCAAAAATCCTCAATAGCATTCAAAAAATCCCTGCAAAATTCATTGGAAATCAATTTGAGGTGACCTTAGACACGGTTTCTATTGATAGTCGTTCGCTGCAAAACGGCCCTCAAACTTTGTTTTTTGCATTGATAGGCGCTAATCATGATGCACATCATTATATTAAGGATTTAATTGCAACGGGCGTTCGCAATTTTGTGGTTACTCATATTCCTGAAGGTTGTGAAACAAATGCTAATTTTTATATTGTAAATGACACTCTTGTCGCTTTACAAGAATTAGCGGCGCAGTATCGCAGTTTGTTTGATTTCCCGGTTATTGGACTCACAGGCAGCAACGGAAAAACAATCGTAAAAGAGTGGCTTAATTTTTTATTAAGTCCCGATTTCAATGTGATTAGGAGTCCCAAGAGTTACAACTCACAAGTGGGCGTTCCGTTATCTGTGGTGGCTATCAATGAGCAACACAATCTTGGGATTTTTGAAGCGGGTATTTCAAGCAGTTCTGAAATGGAAAAACTGGAAAAAATTATCAAACCCACAGTAGGAGTTTTAACCAGTATTGGTTCTGCGCATGATGAGGGTTTCCTGAATTTAGAACAAAAAATGAAAGAGAAAATGTTGCTCTTTGAACATGCTGAGCTCGTAATATTTCAAGACAATGAAAAAGCGGCTTCTTTTATTAATCCAAAAACAAAAGCGTTTACTTGGAGTTTTGTTTCTAAAAAGGCAACGGTTTTTATTGTAAAAAAAACGATTTTGGACCAAACCGTTTTAAATATTCAATATGGAGCGGCGCATTTTGACATAAAAATACCGTTTCAAGACGAAGCTTCCGTCGAAAATGCGATTTCGTGTTTGATGGTTTTGTTGTACTTTGAATACGACCAAACAACGATTCAAAATAGGATGCAAATGTTATATCCGGTAGAAATGCGTTTGAAAGTCAAAAAAGGAATCAATAATTGCAGTATAATTGATGACAGTTACAGTTCTGATTTTCAATCACTGAAAATAGCGTTGGATTTTCTGGAAAGTCAAACCCGAGCCCATGGCGCAAGTAAGCGTAGTGAGCAATCCGAAAAGAAAACGGTTATTTTATCTGATATTTTTCAGAGCGGTCTGTCTAAGGAGGAGTTGTATACTAAAGTTTCCCAGCTTATTGTTGCGAACAAAATTAATCGGGTAATAGGAATTGGAGAAACGATCTCCGAATTCAAAAATAAGTTTTCAAATTGTATTACGTATAAAAACACTGCTGATTTTATCGCTGATTTTGAAAACCTAGACTTTAGCAATGAAACCATTTTGATAAAAGGAGCCCGATCCTTCCTATTTGAAGAAATTGTTTATTTATTAGAAGAGAAAACGCATGAAACCGTTCTGGAAATCAACCTGAATGCCATCAGTGACAACCTTAATTTTTATAAAGCAAAGCTAAAGCCAAAGGTGAAAATTATGGTGATGGTAAAAGCGTTCGGATATGGAAACGGCGGACTCGAAATTGCCAAATTACTCGAACATCATAAAGTAGATTATTTGGGAGTGGCTTTTGCCGATGAAGGAATTTCATTGAAAAATGGTGGAATAACTGTGCCGATTATGGTTCTTAATCCTGAAAACACCAGTTTTTCGGCCATAATTCAACATGAGTTAGAACCAGAGATTTACTGCTTGAAAGGGTTGTATGCTTTCTTGAAAATAGCGAAACAAAAAAATTTAACCCACTTTCCAATTCATATTAAATTTGATACGGGGATGCATCGTTTGGGATTTGAGGAAAACACCATCGAGGAACTGATCAGCGCATTAAGAGGAAATAACAGCGTTCAAATAAAGAGTATTTTGTCGCATTTGGCGACGAGTGATGATCTCGAACACATGGATTTTGCACATTCCCAAATCGCTTTATTCGAAAAGTTATCGTCTAAATTGATGGCAGAATTACAAATAGCGCCACTGCGTCACATTTTGAATACCTCTGGAATCAGTAATTTTCCAGATTCACAATATGATATGGTACGTTTAGGTATTGGTCTTTATGGTGTTTCAAATGATGCCGAAGAACAAAAACAACTGGAAAATGTGGGAACATTAAAATCCGTGATTTCACAAATCAGAACCATTGGCCCGGGCGAAAGTGTTGGGTATAGCCGTCGATTTGTAGCTGAAAAACCAACAAAAATCGCGACGATTCCTATAGGATATGCGGATGGAATTTCCAGAGGTTGGGGAAACGGTTTGGGATTTATAATGGTGAAAAATTCCAAAGCATTCATTGTTGGTAGTGTTTGCATGGACATGCTGATGGTGGATGTAACTGGAATTGAATGTAAAGAAGGCGATAGTGTCATTATTTTTGGTGAAAACCCAACGGTTTCATTTATAGCGGAACAATTAAATACGATTCCCTATGAAATTCTGACCAGTATTTCGCAACGGGTGAAACGGGTATTTTACAGATAGCGATTAAATTAGAAGGAAAGGATTGTTAATAATGTTAAAATTTTTATTAATTTCGTTTTTCAAGATTAATACGTAACCAAAAAAATAAAATTATGGGATTTTTTAGTGATTTCAAAGCGTCTTTAATGAGAGGCGATGTGTTGAGTTTAGCTACAGCTGTAGTTATTGGTGGTGCATTTGGTAAAATTGTAGGATCAGCTGTAGATGATGTTCTAATGCCAATTGTAGGTTTGTTAACAGGTGGAATTGATTTTACACAAAAATTCATCACACTAGATGGCAATAGTTACGAAACTTTAGGTGCGGCTAAAACTGCGGGTGCAGCTGTGATTACGTATGGTAACTTAGTTCAGGCGATAATTAACTTCGTTATTATTGCTTTCTTTATTTTCGTTGTTTTAAGAGCAGCTGAAAAAGCCAAAAAGAAAGAAGAAGTGGCTCCTGCTGCTCCAGCAGGTCCAACTCAAGAAGAATTATTAACTCAGATCAGAGATTTATTGAAAAAGTAATTTCCGCTACATTATATATTCTAATTGATACTGAATTAATTTCAGTTCTAAACCGCTTCGGATTCGAGGCGGTTTTTCTTTGGTTAAAGGTGCACTTAAAAAAGTAGGATCTTGTACCAGCAAGAAGGTAGCTTGCATGGAGAAATATTTTAATAACTTAATTTTCTTAATCTCTTAATGGTTCAAAAATGCTAGTATAGAAGCTTTGCCATTCAAAAGGAGACCGTTTCTTAAAGCAATTATACTGCTGATTTTCCTATTTTTTAATGGATAAAAGGTAGGTTATTTTGTTGAATGTTAAATTTATAACATTTTGTTATTTTTTGTTAACAAGATTGTTTTGGTTTGAATATTACTTACTTTTGTACTTCAAATTTAATATTCAATAATAAAATATAAGATGAGAATAGCAGTTGTAGGTGCTACCGGAATGGTTGGCGAAATAATGTTAAAAGTTCTAGCTGAAAGAAATTTTCCTGTAACCGAATTAATTCCGGTTGCTTCTGAGCGATCTGTGGGTAAAGAAATTGAATTCAAAGGGAAAAAATATAAAGTGGTGGGCATGCAAACCGCAGTAGATATGAAAGCAGATATTGCTTTATTTTCTGCAGGTGGCGAAACTTCATTGGAGTGGGCTCCAAAATTTGCGGCAGCAGGAACAACTGTTATCGATAATTCATCGGCTTGGAGAATGGATGCAACGAAAAAATTAATTGTTCCTGAAATTAATGCTTCAGAATTGACTGCGGAAGATAAAATCATTGCAAATCCAAACTGTTCGACGATTCAAATGGTTTTGGTTTTGGCTCCTTTACATAAAAAATATAACATCAAACGTGTGATTGTTTCTACCTACCAATCCATCACAGGAACTGGGGTAAAAGCAGTACAGCAATTAGAAAATGAATATGCAGGTGTTCAAGGAGAGATGGCGTATAAGTACCCAATTCATAGAAATGCGATTCCACAATGCGATTCTTTCGAAGAAAATGGATACACTAAAGAAGAGATGAAACTGGTTCGTGAAACCAAAAAAATATTAAACGACAACACTATTGCCGTTACGGCTACTGCGGTTCGTGTACCCATTGTAGGCGGACATAGTGAAGCTGTGAACATAGAATTCTCGAATGATTTTGATGTAAATGAGGTAAGAAGCATTTTGCATCATACGGATGGCATCGTAGTTCAGGACAATAACGACACTTTTACCTACCCAATGCCAATGTATGCACAAGGAAAAGATGCTGTTTTTGTAGGTAGAATTCGTCGTGACGAAAGCCAAGAAAACACCTTGAATATGTGGATTGTTGCGGACAACTTGAGAAAAGGAGCGGCGACAAACACCATACAAATTGCTGAATATTTGATTGCGGCCAAATTGGT
>JAGOJA010000146.1:3328-5476 GCA_017995345.1 Flavobacterium sp. | reverse complement strand
ACCATTGGAACATCCAACATTAAAGTCGATAAAAAATCGGGAGATAATGGCGAGTTTTTAGAAGGCGTTACTATGCACGTTAAAAACAGTAACATGGGTTTAGGTGCAAATACCATCATCAAAGCAAAAAAAGGGGTTTTAACCAGCGAAGACGATTCAAATTATTTACAATTAGAATTATACGATGGATACTATTATGAAGACATTCATCCAAAAGACTTTGAAGAACGCAAACGTTTACCATTTGCAAAAAGTAGTTTTGAAAAATATGTAATCAATATCGATTTAACCAAATTAAATCAAGCAGAAATAGACGATGGAAATGTTACTTCTGAAAAAATGCTTACCGTTCCTGAATTAAAAATTACTTTAGATTCGTTACAAAAAAGCTATAACAAAGATGTTATTTCCTATGCTGATAATGTGGTAATGCGAAGTGATAATATTTTTAGAAAAAATAATCCAACAACAACTATTGCAACTTCTCCAAAAGAATCTATTGCAAAAGCAGAGCCTAAAAAAGATATTTTATCCATTTTTAATGCTACCGAGCGCAAGCAAATTTTGGAAATGGCAAAAAGCAATGTTACTAGTACCGAGTTTAGTATTCAATCTAACAAATTGGATTTAGAAAATAAATCGAAAAACATCAACAATCACTGGTTGGCCATTCATGAAAAATTCGTGATTGCTTATTCTTGTTTATTAATGTTTTTCATTGGAGCACCTCTAGGAGCTATTATCCGAAAAGGAGGATTAGGTTTACCAATTGTATTTGCAGTTTTAATTTTCATAACCTTCCATTTCATTAATACTTTCGGACGTAAAGTAGCACAACAAGATGAAATTCCTCCCTTCTTAGGAGCTTGGATGGCATCCATATTAATGACACCATTTGCCATTATGCTAACGTATCGTGCTACAAACGATATTGGTATCATGATTAATTTTGATTGGATAACCGACCCGTTTAAAAAACTTTTTAATAAAATAACACAAAATAACGACGACAACAACTAACACCATGTCAAAGAACATACAACTAAACACGATTGAAGAAGCTATAGAAGACATCCGTCAAGGAAAAGTAATCATAGTAGTAGATGATGAAGACAGAGAAAACGAAGGTGACTTCTTAGCCGCTGCCGAAAAAGTAACACCTGAAATGATTAACTTCATGGCAACTCACGGAAGAGGACTTATTTGTGCCCCTTTAACCGAATCGCGTTGTAAAGAATTAGACTTGCATACTATGGTGCGTAATAATACCGACCATATGGAAACGGCTTTTACAGTATCAGTAGATTTAAAAGGGAACGGAGTAACGACAGGAATTTCCGCTGCCGATAGAGCAAAAACCATTCAAGCCTTAATAGACCCTGAAACAAAACCATTCGATTTAGCACGTCCTGGACATATATTTCCATTAATTGCAAAACAAGGTGGCGTATTAAGAAGAACCGGACACACAGAAGCTGCAATTGACTTTGCTAGATTAGCAGGATTTAAACCCGCAGGTGTTATTGTAGAAATCATGAACGAAGACGGAACTATGGCGCGTTTACCTGAATTGGTAAAAGTGGCTAAGAAATTCGACTTAAAATTGGTTTCAATTGAAGCTTTAGTGGCTTACAGAATGCAACACGATAGTTTAATTCAAAAGAAAGAAGATTTTGATATTCAAACCCGTTTTGGAACATTCAGAATGCGTGCGTATTTACAAACTACTAACAAACAAGTACACATTGCCTTAACAAAAGGAACTTGGAATGCTGGAGAATCGGTTTTAACACGTATCAACACAACCCAAGTCAACAATGATATTTTAGGCACACTTACCGATAACAACGATAAGAAACTAGACGATATTTTCCGTAAAATTAACGAAGTAGAAAAAGGAGCAATCATCTTCATTAACCAAGAAGTAAAATCCTTAGAATTATTAGATCGTATTGCCGAATTAAAAGTATTACAATCTCAAGGCGAAATGCGTGCCCCACAAATTAAAATGGACACCAAAGATTTCGGAATCGGAGCACAAATCCTCCACGACTTAGACATCACCAAAATCGAATTACTATCCAACAGCACCGCTCCTACCAAACGCGTAGGAATGATAGGCTACGGCTTAGAAATCACCGATTATGT
>JAGOJA010000146.1:0-3228 GCA_017995345.1 Flavobacterium sp. | reverse complement strand
GTAACACCACTTGCCGGTGTACCTTTACTAACGTCTAGAATATGACTTGATAATTGATATTTTTCTGATTGTGCTGCCATTACAGTTGAAAACAACATTAGAAGACCTAAAATGATTGACTTTTTCATAATTTTTAAATGTTTATTATTGGAATAATGTTTCTATTTTTTGTGCAATTGCATCGTCCTGTTCGGGGCCACCTGCGCCCGCAATTCCAACACTCCCTATTACTTTATTATTAACTATAATGGGAACTCCACCACCAAGCAACAATAGTTCGGGTAAGGTGTTCAAATTCTGAGTATCGGGATTTGCACTTGCATTTCTCGCTAAAATAAGCGTTGGTGTTTTTGTCGATAAAGCCGTAAATGCTTTTCTTCTGGCTGCCTCTAAATTATGAGGCCCTACACCGTCTGCAATAGTGATTAAAATTGGTTTACCCGATGCATCTAGGAAAGCAACTGCTATTTTTTTATTTGCTTCTTTCGCTATCGCATTAGCATAAGTTAGTCCTTTAATGGCTGCTTCTTGTGTGAGACTTTCAAGAGTTTGCGAATCTTTTTTAAAATCGGAAGTTGGTATTTGAGATTGGGCGACCCAAAAAA
Source organism: Flavobacterium sp. (assembly GCA_017995345.1). Taxonomy (GTDB): domain Bacteria; phylum Bacteroidota; class Bacteroidia; order Flavobacteriales; family Flavobacteriaceae; genus Flavobacterium. The sequence goes on along the minus strand of JAGOJA010000146.1, from coordinate 2,623 downwards.
AGGAATGGCACAAAAAAGTGATAAGAATAGATTTCATATTATTTTTTTTGACAAAGTTAGCCTATGCCAATTCCGGAAACATTGATCTAAGTCAACGTTTTATAATTTAGCTTTTAATCGGCTAAGGGTGGCAGGAGAAATTCCTAAAAACGATGCCGCCATTTTATTAGAAACTCTTAAAAGTAACTTAGGTTGGTTCTTTATAATCCACTTCACCTTGTAAAGCGCATCATAACCTTGAAAACCATAAATTCGCTTTTGTGCAGTAATAAATCCTAATTCTAAAATTTCGGTATATATTTTTGCAAATACAGGAACCGATGCTACAAGTTGGTAAAAATCTTCCCTAGAGATGCGAAGTAATTCTGATTTCTCAATAGTTTGCAGATATTCTTCTGCTGGTTTTTGGTCAATAAAACTGGGTAATGCTGTTACAAATGTATCTTCAAAAGCAAAGTAACGGGATATTTCTTGTCCATCATCTGTAATAGTAAACACTCTTACAGCTCCTTTATTCACAAAATAATAGTAATTCGCCACTTGTTCGCATTGCAAAAGGATTTCATTCCGATTCGTACTTATTAAATCAAAATGCAAGCAAATCGAATCCAATGTTGGTGCAGCTATGTCCCCTTTACTTGAAATAAATTTTTTTAAAGCCTCATACATGGATTGTGAATTTTAAGCAATTCAAATGTAGTTAACTTTCAAGAATGTCTGTGTTAATTGTTTGTTGTATTCTGACTTGTTATTCCATAAAATAGAAACGTAAGTTCAGCGAAGCTAAATCTACCCCACAAAGCTGTCATTCTAAACTCGATTCAGTATCTCCTAGACAGTGGCAATCGCTTCACGCAGTAAGAGCATTTGATTCCACAGCTATTTCAACAAACTTCTGTAGTCCGTTGATATTGGATTGAGTACTATAATTTACAAACTTTATATAAGTCTTACACGGGATTTATATGGGATATGTATGGGATATGTATAGGATATGTTCCAAAGTAACTCGTCCTAAAATAACTATACTATTTCTTTTGGTCTTGAAGCCTCAAGCTGAAGCAGATTGGCTTCTTTTTGAGCGTAATTTTTAACTACAAAATAGGCCAACAACGCCAAGGGTACCCCTACAAATGAATTTATCATTTCTACTGTAGTTGATGAAATATAATTTTCAATCGTTTCTTCTCTAAAAGCCATTTTAAGCACATAATTACCTAAGTAATTATTTAGTATCCATAGGGCCCACCAAAAACCTATCACAACACCATTCGTTTCTACCACTTTTCCTGTAGTGCTGCCTATTAATCTACTTGTTTTGGTATCCATTTCTTTCATAATGTGCAAAGGTCTAAACAACGAAATAATAGGTACAAACCAACTTCCAGCAGCCCAACCTTCACCATGTTCACAATTTCCTGTTCGCACCTGTAAATTATAATATGCCCTTCTAAACCATTGAATAAAAAACACCGCACTTACTAGCATGGCAATCGAATACAACACGCCAATAATCCGTTCACGTAGATCGTTAGTCGTAAGCACATCATCAGGCACAAAAATTCCCTCATTCAAGTCGTTTAATAAACCCAACTGCAAATAAGAGGAGTAGCCAGAAACCACATCCAAAAACAAAATAACAAATAGCATCACTATAGCATACTTGGCACGAGCTTCATTAGGGCGTAACATCTTTTCTTGATCCGCTACAGCTGAAACCACACTAGAATCTTTGGCATAATAAGTACAAGTGGCATCCGGTTCTAAATGATGCCCTCTTAAATTACAAATAGCTTGGGGATCAAAATCGCCTTTTTTTCGGTTCAAACAGGTTTTACAAACTAAAATTTGTGCTTCAGTCATAGGAGTAATGTATGGGTTGTTTAATAAATAATCTCCCAAACATAAGAAAAATAAAACAAATTCACCATATCCTTCCTCTTACAAAAAACAAGTGAAATATCCGAAGTTTAGGACTCAGTGAAGACTATGTAAAAAACACTTCCTTACTATTTTAAAACATATAAGTCATAGAAGCAAAAGTGAAACGTTACACTCAATGAAGTTCATAAAAGATATACTTTACAGTATGACAAACTATGCATTTAGCCTAATTTACTCTATAAAAAGTGAAATTTCTGAAGCTTAGGACAAAAATCAACACAAACAAAACCTATTGTTCCTATGTGTTTTAAAGATCCGTAACTATCAGCGCTCCGCCTTGGCGGACCCGATTCATCTGCGTCCAAAATAAAGTGAAACGTCCGAAGCATCTGACGCTGTGTAGCTCTCTCAAGGCAGTCCACTTCAAAATAAACTCAGTGAAGCTTGGTGTAAAAATCTATGATTCTATGTGGTGGAAACATATAAGTCATAAAAGAAAAAAAAGTAAATTAAACCACATAAAAAGCTCATAAAGAAAGTATCATTTGTTCAAGAGATGCTTAACAGCATGACAAATTATGCGTATAATCTAATATGAGCTATAAAAAGTGAAACGCCTAAAAAACAAAACCTATGTTTCTATGTGGTAAAACCCAATCAACAGCATTCACTTATAAAATCAAATGCGCTTTTCCTATTTCTCGTTTTAACTTTTCATCTACATTGACTTGTTCGGCAA
>JAGOJA010000059.1 GCA_017995345.1 Flavobacterium sp. | reverse complement strand
AAACTATTAACTAAACTTTTTATCAGGATTATATCCAAAATACGGCATAGATTGTTCTTTGAAAACAACACCATATTCTTCTAATTCTTTCAAAATAGGCTTATATACTTCTTTACGAATAGGCAATTGAACTCCCGGAGTCTTAATTTTACCATTTAATATCAGTAAAGTCACCATTGCTACAGGTAAACCAACGGTTTTAGCCATTGCGGTATAGGTTTGATCGTCACCGATACAAACCATTTTGGAATCTATTTGTTCTTTTTTGCCATTTAATTCATATCCAAATTTATGATACATGACAATCATGTCTTTATCCTCTGGTTGAAGTGTCCAACTATCAGTCAATATTTTTTCTAAAATTTGTGCCGGTGTTGCATTTTTTAAACCTACTTTTTTGTTCGGGTTAAACAAATCGAGTTCTAACAATTTGTCCCACATAATATCATCTTGATCTATCTTGAGTATCAATCGGGTTTTAATTTCTACTGAATCTGTTGGATGATACGGTAAGAATGAATTTACAAATGTCCTGTAACTCATCTTCTCTGAATTTTCCATAACATAACTATCATCAGTCATTCCTAATTGAACAAACATGTTCCAAGCTTTAGAAAACCCAACTTTACGAATAGTACCCCTATATAATGTAAGCACATCATCTAATCCATAAACACTGCGATATTTTAGAGAATCTCTATTCGAATACCCTTCAAAACGACCATAACCCTCTACATCAAGAAACTCCGTCCTGCGAAACAAATTACAATACGGAATGTATTTGTAAGCACCCTCCTGAATAAATTTGGCAACGCCACCCTGACCAGCAAGAACCACATTACGAGGAGCCCAAGTAAATTTATAATTCCAAAGATTCGTATCCGATTCTGGCGCTACAAGTCCACCACAAAAAGATTCAAAAAGTAGCATTTTCCCTCCTTTATCTTTAATTTCATCAATCACCTTCATTGCACTCATATGATCAATCCCAGGATCAAGTCCAATTTCATTCATGAAAATGAGATTGTTCTCTTTGGCAGCAGCATCTAGTTCCTTCATGGCATCGCTCACGTAAGATGCGGTAACCAAATGCTTTTTATAAATAACACAATCTTTAGCAATTTCAATGTGCAAATGAGCTGGCAACATTGAGATTACAATATCAGCAATTTGTATGGCTTTTTTTCTTTGATTTTCATCAAAAATATCTAAGGCAATTGCAGTTGCATTAGGATGGTTATTTGTCTTTTTTTGAGCCAGATCCAATGACAAATCACCAATAACAAGATGCAGATTCTCTGTTACAGATTTATTTAAAAGATACTGAATCAAAGATGATGCTGATCTTCCTGCCCCAATGATTAAAATTGTTCTCATTTCGTATATTTATAACACAAACATACAAAAATGTTGTATTTACAACAAATCATCGAGAGAAAATTTAGAACAAATTAAAAATTATGTCATAGTGAGTCACTATAAATTTATAGTATTTTTAAAAACTCTTTTAAATTGAGCTGATATGAGATACTTTTGCAATAAAAACAAGAAATAAAATGGACAGAAAGGTACTTTCAACAGGAGCAATTTTAGGAATGATTGCTATAATCCTTGGCGCTTTTGGCGCACATGCCCTAAAAAAAATACTGTCTATTGAACAATTAGCTACTTTTGAAACAGGTGTGCGTTACCAAATGTACCATGCACTATTTTTATTGTTTATTGGATTGATAAAAAACATGCCTCAAAAAGCAAAAAAAGCAATCTATTTTTTGGTGCTTTTTGGTGTAATTTTATTCTCTGGATCAATTTACCTGCTAGCAACAAACAACCTCACTCCTTTTGATTTTAAAATTATAGGATTCGTGACTCCCATTGGCGGACTGCTATTAATAATGGCATGGATGGTGCTATTACTAAATATAATGAATAAAAAATCACAAATTTAAGAGAATCAAAACATATCTAAAATATTAGTTCTACTTTTGCATTCGATTAATTAAACTACACAATATATAATTTTATGAATAATAACACACCGTTTACGCAATCGATTTCGCTAAAAGACATGGGAATTGAAAACGCAAAGATTCATTACCAATTATCAGCCAACGAATTACACGAAAAAACAATTGCATTAGGTCAAGGAGTTGAAACCTCAAGTGGCGCTCTAGCAATTAACACGGGTAAATATACAGGGCGTTCCCCAGAAGATCGATATATTGTGAAAGACAGTATTACTGAAAACCAAGTTTGGTGGGGCAAAGTCAATATTCATTTCGATCCAATGGCTTTTGAAGCTTTATATAAAAAGGTTACGGCTCATTTATCAAACAAAGAAATTTATGTAAGAGATTCTTATGTATGTGCAGATCCTAATTACAGACTAAATGTTCGCGTAATTACCGAAACACCTTGGGCAAATTTATTTTGCTACAATATGTTTTTGAGACCTGAGATTCATGAATTAGCTGGTTTTACAGCTGAATGGACGCTACTTTGTGTGCCAAGTTTTATGGCAGATCCTGCAGTTGACGGAACACGTCAAAGTAATTTTGCGATTTTAGATTTTACAAAAAAAATTGTCTTAATCGGCGGTACTGGATATACAGGTGAAATGAAAAAAGGAATTTTTTCTGCGTTAAATTTTATACTCCCTGTAGACAAAAACACCTTACCAATGCATTGTAGTGCCAATGTAGGAAATGGAGGCGATACTGCGATTTTCTTTGGGTTATCAGGAACTGGAAAAACAACACTTTCAGCAGATCCAAATCGAAAATTAATCGGAGATGATGAACACGGCTGGACAAATGAAAATACTGTTTTCAATTTTGAAGGTGGTTGTTATGCAAAAGTGATCAATCTTTCAGAACAAAACGAACCTGACATTTTTAGAGCTATAAAAAAAGGAGCCATTTTAGAAAATGTAGTAATCAATAAAGAGACCAATGAAGTTGATTATGATGACAAATCCATAACTCAAAACACTCGAGTAAGTTATCCTATTTATCATATTGATAACATTCAACCTGGTTCTATTGGCAAAAACCCTAAAAATATATTTTTCTTAACGGCAGATTCTTATGGCATTTTACCTCCAATCTCAAAACTAACACCAGGTCAAGCTGCCTACCACTTTATTTCTGGGTACACCGCAAAAGTTGCAGGAACTGAAGCTGGGGTTACAGAACCTCAACCTAACTTTTCTGCATGTTTTGGAGCACCATTTATGCCTTTACACCCAACAAAATATGCTGAAATGTTAAGCAAAAAAATGAAAGACGCCAATGTAAAAGTTTGGATGATCAACACAGGATGGACCGGCGGGGCTTATGGTACAGGAAACAGAATGAAATTAAAATATACTCGTGCCATGATTACTGCCGCATTAAACGGCGATTTAGATCATGTAGACTATAAAAATCATGAGGTATTTGGCATCGCCATTCCACAATCTTGCCCAAATGCTCCTAGCGAAATTCTAAATCCTAGGAATACTTGGGAAGACAAAAATTTATACGATAAGAAAGCGTTTGAATTAGGTACTAAATTTAAAAACAACTTTGTCAAATTTGAGGAATTTGCCAACGCAGAAATTATGGCAGGAGCCCCTTTGGATTAAATAAAAATAAACCATACATAATACATATAATTGCAAAATTATTAATTCAAAAGCTAATAAGCTGTTCGTCATGAACAGCTTATTTTGTTTGTAATAAACAGCCGATTAAAAAGATACCAACTATTTATACCAAAATTTATGATTTGGCGTTAAATTTGCATCAATCAATCAAAAAAAAAATCATGTTAAAACAATTTTTTATTCTCTGCTCTGGAGCAGACAAAAATATTCTAGAAAACTCCTCAGAAGGCGAGCAAACAAAGTATGTGGGAATTGGAGCTACAGTTTTCTTCACGGCAGTAATGGCTTTTATTGCATCCGCCTATGCGCTGTTTACCGTATTCGATAGTGTTTATCCCGCTTTACTTTTTGGTTTGGTATGGAGTTTACTTATTTTTAATCTAGATCGTTTTATTGTTTCCACTATTCGAAAAAGAGACAAATTTGGAAGTGAATTTCTACAAGCAACTCCCCGAATTATTTTGGCAGTAATCATTGCGATAGTGATTTCGAAACCATTAGAGATTAAAATTTTCGAAAAAGAAATCAACACCGTTTTATTGCAAGAAAAAAATGCAATGGCCTTAAATAATAAAAAGGAAATAGCAAATTATTTCAAAACAGACTTGGACAAAAACAAGAGTGAAATAGACAAATTGAAGTCGGAAATTACAAACAAAGAAAAAGAAGTAAACACACTTTATGAAACCTATATCACAGAAGCTGAAGGAACAGCAGGAACAAAAAAATTAGGGAAAGGGCCTGTTTTTAAAGAAAAAATTGCCAAACATGATTTAGCAAAAAAAGAACTGGACACCTTACAAAAAACCAATTTGGCTAAAATTGTCGAAATGGAAAAAAACACGAAAACACTTCAAACCGACTTAGACAACAAAATTACCGAAACCCAGCCTATTATTGATGGTTTTGACGGCTTGATGGCGCGAATTAACGCTTTAAACAAATTGCCGTGGCTGCCCTCTTTTTTTATCATGTTGCTGTTTTTAGCCATTGAAACCTCCCCTATTATTGCTAAACTTTTAGCTCCAAAAGGCGAATATGATTATAAACTGGAAGATTTAGAAACAGCTTTAAAAGCAACAATCGAGCAAGACAAATACCAACGTGATTTGTTGATAAAAACCAGCGCAACAATGCACGATAAAGTCTACGAAGATATTGCTAACGACACTCAATTATATGATTTGCAACGAAAAAACGCTACCGATTTACTCGAATTACAATCCAATAATTTTGTAGAAAAGCAAAAAAGAACGCTTTAGTCTTATTGTTAAAAAGCCGAAAGTCATAACGTCAAAAGGTAGTTGAACCTGTTTTGACTTTATGACTTTCGAACTTTACGGATTTTTATCTTTCGATAGTAAGCACTGCCTACATGTAGCTTAAAATCTCTTTTTTGAAAGCATCGTATTCCCCTTGCAAGATTAAGCCGTTGTCAAGGAGCTTCTTATAATTTTGTAATTTCTCAAAAAGTTCATCTTGCGATAAATCACTTAACGATTTGTCTTTTGAAGGTGCTGCTATCTCTTGGAATTCTTGATTTTCAGCAGCAAAATTAGGTTGTGAAACGGACATTAATTCAGCAAAACTAGTCACTTCTTCTGTTTCTATTTCCTCAATAACTTCTACTTCTTCCATCATTGGAACAATTGGAACTTCATCCATCATAGTTGCGTTCAATACTGCCCCTACTTTTAGTATATCCAATTGTTCTTTGGCATACGTAAAAATCTTCCGTGCTTGAATTTTAGGGATATAATCAATAGAAACCTCCATGTTCGTTCTAGTTGTAAAAGAAAACTCCGAACCCAGAATATTTTCTTTCACAAAAGTGCCTTCAATTTCGTCCCACGTATAATCGATAAAATTCATCGAAAGTCCCAGATTTTTGGGCTGACAAATGATAATTCGTTTATTGGTCATCACAATACTATCCGGCAAAACGGTAATCGCTGGTTTTTTTTGAACAGCAATGTATCCAATTTCTTCATTCTTCATCAATAAATCACTCAATTTTGAAGCGATTTTTTCAATAGCTTTTGGGTCTTGTTCTTCGTTCAAAAACTTCTTAAATTGTTCTTTCATCTGATATGCTGCGTTTATTTCAGTAGGAATTTATAATTTATATTCTAAATGTATTCGCAAAAGTAATACCTAATTTTTTAATTCTTGAATTTCACTTTGCAATTTCTTTGTTAAACTTTTGAAAACCAAATCATAGGAATGGTCAATCAAAACTTTGATAAGCGCATCTGACACCGATGCATTTACAGCAATCGTATTCCAATGCATTTTACTCATGTGAAAACCGGGCTGAATGTCATCATATTTCACACGCAATTCTTGTGCGCGTCCAGGATCACATTTCAAATTTACAGATGGCTTCCCTCTCTCCCATTGACTTAACGAAGTCAATGCAAACATTTTTCCACTTAATTTAAACACCAACGTTTCTTCATCAAAAGGAAAATGTTCCGTCACTCCTTTTTTGGAAAGACAATATTCATAGTACGCTTCTAAATTCATTTGATAATCTTTTCCATTAATTTTTCTGGGTGCGCTAACTCCTTAAAACCAAATTTTCGATATAAAAAATGCGCATCAGTTGTGGCTAATCTCCAAATTTGTATGTTTTTAAGTTGAGGCTCATTCATCATGTTGTCAATCAAAAGAGAGGAATAGCCTTTGCCACGATACTCTTCAGTTATAAAAACATCCATCACATAAGCAAAAACCACATAATCTGTGATTACTCTAGCAAATCCTATCTGTTTGTCACCGAGATAAATTCCAAAACAAAACGAATGTGCTATCGTAGTTTGAACTTCAGCAATAGTTCGTCCTGCAGCCCAATAAATATCCTTTAAAAAGTGCTGAATAAACGGAACGTCAAGTTTACTTTTATCAGTCGAAACAGTTATCCTTTTCAAATTTTAGTGTTTAAAATTGCATATAAAACCGGTTTACTTGGACTTGCATCATTGTCAAAAGAAGCAATTTGTAAATTCAACAAATAACTACCATCTTTCACCTCATCTGGAACAAAAATCATTTCGGTAATCGTACAATCCAACCGTGCATCATCATTTAGTGTATTGACATCCGTAACATTCCAAAATGCTTTGTGTGCCAACAGTTCCCCTTTATCTTTTTCTTTGTCAACACTCGGCAAATCAATAAGCAAATGCTGAATGCCGCTTTCGCACATAAAACGCGAAGCCTCCTCACTAAGATAAGGCGGATTCGTATTCGAATAATTTAAAGATTTTTTTATTTTAAAATTAGGAAGGGTTCTGATAATTAGAGCTTCTACTGGAGTGCCTAACTTCAATGTCAAATCAAGCGCCGTCGAAATAGTATCCAAAGTAATCACCAAATCTTCTCCTTGTATTTCTGGCACAACCGAAATCAATTCAGCCAGAAAGAAAAACTGTTTTAATGATTGATTAATGCTGTAAAACTCTCGTGTAATGTGTCCCAAACATTCAGTATGTGTTCCATGCCCGTGCGGATTGAAAAAAATGTTGTTAAAATTTACCGAGGATTTCCCTTTAGAAACACTACCCATCCAATCTCCAAAAACTACGGGTTCAATAATTGGTTTGTCGATATACCAAGCAATTGGATTTTCATCCGTATTCGTTAACGGAATCGAAATATCAATGGGCTTTGATAAATCGACTTGAATGAATTGTTCTTTATATTGAATTGTAGTTTTCATAACTTTTTTAACCGTAAGGTTCGCTAAGGTTTTTGCTAAGGTCGTAAAGGTTTGTGTTCTTTGCGGTTAGGACTACTCCAAATTTAAGAAAAATAAATCCGATGCAATTCCATCTGTTAAAAACTTTCCTTTTGGAGTGGTTTTCAAAATACCGTTTTCAATACAAAGCAAACCGTCATTAAGAAATTTTCGAGTTTGTTTATTCAAATGATTTAGATATTCACCTCCAAATTCAGTTCCAATCCGCTCCAAAGAAACGCCCCAAATCGTTCGCAAACCCGTCATAACATATTCGTTATATCGGTCTGTAATCGAAAGGATTTCCATTTCGTGTGGCACTATATTTTCTCGAATGGATTTCAAATAAATCGAATTATTCGAAACATTCCAACTTCTGGAAATGCCATTATAACTGTGCGCCGAAGGGCCTACTCCAATATATTTTTTTCCTAACCAATACGCCGAATTGTTCTTCGAGAAATAATTTTCCTTTCCAAAATTCGATAATTCATAATGTATAAAATCATTCGCCTCAAGAGTTGCTACCAAGACAGCAAAATGTTCTTGGGCAACTTCATCATTGGGTTTTGCAACTTTTCCGGTCTGAATCAGTTTATTCAAAGCCGTTTTAGGCTCTACTGTCAAGGCATAACTGGAAATATGCGGAATGCCAAAGCGCAATGCCGTTTCAATATTTTGTTTCCATTTCTCGTTGCTCATTCCCGGAATTCCATAGATTAAATCAAGAGAAATATTGTCAAAATATTGCGTAGCTTCTTCCAAACATTTCTTGGCTTCCACCGAATTATGAGCACGATTCATCAGTTGTAAATCTTCTTCAAAAAAAGACTGAATCCCAATGCTTAATCTATTGATTTTACTTTTAGACCATTCGATGATTCGTTCACTTGATAAATCATCAGGATTGGCTTCCAGAGTAATTTCGGGATTTTCTGCAACTGCATAGTTTGCATACACTGCTGCAATTAGGAAATTAATTTCTGCTAAAGTTAAAACACTTGGCGTTCCTCCACCGAAATAAATGGTTTCAATTATTTCATTTTCATATTCATTTTTGCGCATTTGAATTTCTTTGGCAATAGCCAAAACCATGTCGTCTTTCTTTTTCATGGAAGTCGAAAAATGAAAGTCGCAATAATGGCACGCTTGCTTACAAAATGGTATGTGAATGTAGATTCCGCTCATTAATTTAGTATTAAGTATTCAGCTTTTTAGTGTTCAGTTCTGCAAACTGAATACTGATTACTTTTTTATTCGTTCTTCATTCTGTTTTACAAAAGCATCCCAACCGGTATAACTTGTTGTTCCAATGACTTTTCCAGAATTGAAAAAATGACAAACCGCTGCAGCTAATCCGTCCGTACTATCAAGATTTTTGGGCAATTCCTTTAATCCTAAAAGCTGTTGCAGCATTTTTGCCACTTGTTCTTTACTGGCATTTCCATTTCCGGTAATCGCCATTTTTATTTTCTTGGGTTCGTATTCCGTAATGGGGATATCTCTCGAAAGCCCTGCTGCCATAGCCACACCTTGCGCTCTTCCTAACTTCAGCATCGATTGTACGTTTTTACCAAAGAAAGGCGCTTCAATCGCAATTTCATCTGGATGGTGCGAATCGATTAACTCAATTGTGCGCTCAAAAATAATTTTCAGTTTTTGATAATGATTGTCATATTTGGACAATTGTAACTCGTTGAGCTGTAAAAATTCCATTTTTTTATTGACAATTTTTATCAATCCAAAACCCATGATAGTGGTTCCGGGGTCAATTCCTAATATGATGCGTTCGTTTGCCAATGATTTAGTTTAAAGTTTAAAGTCTACAAGTTTAAAGTTTTGTTACTTTGCACCAATGATTTCAATTCCACACAAAACTAAGCAATTCCTCGTACTTCTAATCAAACTTTTGATTGTGGGTGGTGCGTTTTATTTTATTTACAATCAATTGGCCAATAACGACAAACTGGATTGGCAAAAATTCATTGTTATATTCCAGAAAAACCAGTCTATTGGCGGAATTGCCTTTATTTTAGTATTGAGCGTTTTGAATCGGTTTTTTGAAATCTTAAAATGGCAGAATTTAGTTCAATTCATCCATAAAATAGCGTTGGGCGAAGCTACCAAGCAAGTTCTTGGCGCATTAACTGCTGGACTTTTTACACCAAACGGCGTGGGTGAATATGCCGGAAAAGCATTGTTTTTTGACAAGTCAAACACCAAAAAAGTCATCTTCTTGAATCTGATTTGCAACGGAATCCAAATGGTATTAACCGTTATTTTTGGGATTTTCGGCTTATTGTATTTCAATGCGCAGCACAATGTGATAACCCCAAAAACGGTTACGATCCTTTTTGGAGCCTTAGTGCTTCTTTTTATTGTTTTATTTTCGATCAAAAAAATCACTATTAAAGGTTTTTCTATAGAAAAATTGATTCATAAAATCAATGAAATTCCAAAATCAATTCATCAAAGAAACATCTTTTTGGGCGTTTGCCGCTATCTGGTTTTTTCGCACCAATACTACTTTTTGTTTCTGGCTTTTGATGTTGACTTGCCTTATTTCACATTAATTGCAACCATATCCGCTGTTTATTTTTTAGCGTCCTCCTTACCTACTTTTCAGTTTTTAGACTTTGCAGTAAAAGGAAGTGTAGCCGTTTATTTCTTTGGGATTTTGGGTGTCAATGAATGGATTGTCATTTTTATTTCGACTTTAATGTGGTTTCTAAATGTGGTTTTACCTGTCATTATTGGCAGTTATTATGTGTTGAATTTTAAATCTTCTTCAAAGGCGAGAGAAACGTAACCCAATAAAATAATTATGATTACAATTGTTTTGTTTTTAATCCTTCTGATTTATTCTGTTTCTGTTGGACTTTTAATTTTTGGTTTCACCAAAGTAAATACTATTGATTATATTGACTTAAAGCCAAAAACAGCATTCACGATTATTGTTCCTTTCCGAGATGAAGCCGAAAACTTACCCATTTTACTGGAGAGTTTGTCAAAGTTGCAGTACCCAGAGGAATTAGTTGACGTGATTTTGGTCGATGATGAATCCGAGGAAAAGCGTACTACTCCATTATCCTATAGAGCGCAGTCTAGATACGCTATTCAAATAATAAAAAATGTACGGATTACTAATTCGCCCAAGAAAGATGCGATTACAACTGCGATGCAAACCATACATACGGACTGGATTGTCACTACCGATGCCGATTGTACGTTCCATGAAAATTGGTTACTAACATTAGACAATTACATTCAGATACACCCTGTTTCGATGCTTGCAGGTGCGGTAACCTATGCTTGTGAAAATTCGTTTTTGCATCATTTCCAGCAACTCGATTTGGCAAGTTTGCAAGGAGCTACTATTGGAAGTTTTGGCATCAACAAAGGATTTATGTGCAATGGCGCCAACTTTGCGTATACCAAATCCTTTTTTCAGGAGCTAAATGGCTATGCAGGAAACGATGAAATTGCAAGTGGCGATGATGTTTTCCTATTGCAAAAAGCAGTGAGTCACTTTCCTGAAAAAGTTCAATACCTAAAATCTCATAACACCATTGTTGTCACAAAACCACTGAATAATTGGAGATCCCTATTTCACCAACGCGTTCGTTGGGCCTCTAAAACAGGTTCGTATCAAAGCACTTTCGGGAAAGGATTAAGTGTGCTGGTTTTTATGGCAAATTTAGCTTTGGTTTTAGCTTTTGGATTTTTGTTTTTGGGTTTAATCTCTTTTCAAAATCTCTTTTTATTATTTGCTCTAAAATTCAGTATTGATAGCGTTTTAATTCACAAAACCAATCGTTTTTTGACCCAAAACAAAATGCGCTATTTAATCTCGAGCAGTGTTTTCTATCCTTTTTTCAGCACGAGTGTGGCTTTGTATTCGTTGTTTGGAAAATACGAATGGAAGGGAAGAAAATTTTGACTACAATTGCAAACTTCGATATTCATCGTTTTACGCTAAACCATAACCCAGATGGAAACGGCATCCTTTTTATTTTTTTTTAAAAAATAAAAAGATACAGTGCACAGCTGGAAATAGCTCCTCGTTTGATTACAATCAGGATAATAAAGCTACTCGACTTTGAGAATTACGGGAAGGATAAATTGTGTTTTTACAGGAATTCCACGTTTGACAGCTGGATTAATTTTTGGAAAATCAACCAAACGGGCTTTCAGAATACTGTCAATTTTGATGGTGTCATACGCCACGGAATCTTTGGGAAATTGCGGTTCGAATTGCATCGTTGCATTTGGAAAAACAGTAACTTTTACTTCAATCGTGTCCAATTCAGGATAGAGAACGGAAAGAGTGTCAACACTTAATTTCTCTTGAATCAGCTGTGTTAAAATCTCAAAAAAGCATTGCTGACGTTGGCTTTTATCTTCTATTTTTTCACAATCTACTACAGATGGATATTCATCAACTTCTTTCCAGTTGATGGCTTTCAGTTCTTTCTGCAACAATTCCTTCTCCGATGGCACTTGCTTTTCGAAATATTGGCAGGAATTAAAGAGTATAATTACTAAAAATAGGCAATAGTGCTTCAAGGTTTTGTTTTTGAATTGAACTAATAAGGTATAAAAATACAATTATTTTTTTTGAGTTGCTTTAGAAAGTAAATAATCTTCATACTTTTCAGCAAACCATTTCTTTTTGTTTTCGGCTGCCATTTCTTTTTGGTCTGGATACAACGCTACTAATCGATCTGAAAAAATAGCAATTTGGACGGTATAGGTATAAAACTCGACTTTTGTCAATACTAAATTGGGATTGGCTTTCTTATTAAAGAACTCAAAAAAAAGCGCATCAAACTCTTTCAATGAAAAATTTAATACTTTTACTCTGTTTTCATTGTAAATCTCCTCTTTCAAAAGCGTGTCATTATCCGTTACATGTATTTCCTGTGCACTTACAGTTTGGTGAAATAGTGAAAGAAAAAATGCTATTGCACAAAACACTACTAATTTGGTTTTACTCATGAGCTGATTATTTAATGCTTTTTCAAAAATACTAAAAATAAATTTATGGATATATTGCTTTTAACACTTGGTTTCGTGTGTATTATTACGGGTTTAATGGGTAGTTTTTTACCCGTTATACCTGGCCCTAGTGTAAGTTGGATTGGATTGGCATTACTCTATTTCACAAATGCAGTTCCGGCTAATTACTGGATTTTAGGGATTGCTTTCTTAATTACAGTAATTATCTCTGTTTTAGATTATGTAATTCCGGCTAAAGGAACAAAAAAATTTGGCGGAAGCTCGTACGGAATTTGGGGAACAAACATCGGTTTAGTCATCGGGATTTTTGCTCCAATCCCTTTTGGATTCCTCATAGGACCGTTTGTTGGCGCATTGATAGGCGAACTTATTTATGATTTCAAAGACCACAACAAAGCTCTAAAAGCAGCCGCAGGTTCCTTTATCGGGTTTTTGGCCTCCAGTTTTATGAAGTTTGTGATTTGCGTGATGTATTTGGGATTGTATGTATGGATTGTCTGGCAGTATAAAACGGAGTTGTTTTGACGAACCATTAATCCCCAATTTTGCGTTTGATCCCTTAGTTTAGCATTATATTTAAAAGAAAAAAACCTTTCAATTACAAAAGGCTTTCCGCTATTTAAGCGGTCTGGACGGGACTCGAACCCGCGACCCCCTGCGTGACAGGCAGGTATTCTAACCAACTGAACTACCAGACCTTCTTCTTTTTTTTCTAAATTAAAAAAGCTATTCGCCGAGGCGAAAAGCTTTTCATTGGTCTAACTACTAAACCCGCTACGAGTTACAAATTCGTAGCAAACAACACAACTAACGTTAAAAACCTTATGGGGCAAAAAAGCCTTTCTGTTACGAAAGGCTTTCCCCAATATTGCGGTCTGGACGGGACTCGAACCCGCGACCCCATGCGTGACAGGCATGTATTCTAACCAACTGAACTACCAAACCTCTGCGTTATTGCGGTGGCAAAGATACAATAGATTTCCGTTTACACAAGCGTTTTTTGAAAAAAAATTCAATAAAACTCAACCTTATTATCCAAAGTTTTGTTTTTCAACCAAGTATGTCATTAAAATTTTTTCGAAACTTTCATTCACATTTACTGGAATGTACTTTATACGGTTTTGAGAACAAGTTAAATCCAGCTTTTTGAAGTATCTTTCTACCTGTTTTTCGTATTCTTCTTTGACATTATCGGCAAAAATTGCAACTTCCTCTCCTGTTTCCACATCTATAAACTTTCTTGGAGCGTTATCAAAGTCAAAATTCAACTCTGTCTTAGTATCGACAACATGAAACAAGACTACTTTATGCTTGTTGTGTTTCAAATGTTGCAACGCATTAAACAGTGCTTCTTGATTACCAGACTGAAACATATCCGTAAATAAAATAATCATCGAACGGCGGTGGATTTTTTCCGCTATTTGATGTAAGAAGGTAATCGTATCCGTATTTTTTTCAACCTTCGAATCTACTAAAAGATTTTCTAGCGCATTCAAAACCATCCGATGGTGACGATCACTGCCTTTTTCGGGCGCATAGTACTCGTATGTATCCGAAAACACACTTAATCCCACGGCGTCACGTTGTTTCTTTAAAAGGTTCATTAAAACCGCCGAAGCCAAAACCGAAAATCCGATCTTATTCTCAAAAAAGTGCTGACCGTCTTTTAGTTTTGGATAATGCATCGATGAAGAATTATCGATAATAATATGACAGCGCAAATTTGTCTCTTCCTCAAATCGTTTGGTGTACAAACGATCCGTTTTGGCAAACAACTTCCAATCAATGTGTTTGGTGCTTTCGCCAACATTATATACTTTGTGTTCCGCAAATTCAGCTGAAAATCCATGAAACGGACTTTTGTGCATCCCGGAAATAAAACCTTCGACCACTTGGTTCGCCAATAGTTCAAGATGTTGAAAGCTGGAAATTTTCTCTATTTGCGACTCGATTTTCATTCTGTTTCTTTTTTAATTTCCTGAGCACGAAATAAATTATCTGTAGCCTGCAGCAACTTCCTCTTTAAACTTGGACTGAATTTAGGATTTTCCTTTAAAAAATCATTCACTGTTGTAAAAGCATCCGCTGATGAATATTTCCCTACACTATTAACCAGCCATCCTTTTGGAAAAAAAATGTCTCCTGTAAGTTGTACCTCCTCTATCAAGCCCAAACATTCTTTTAAATATTTTTTCGAACTATCTTGGCGTAAAGGATGATGTACATTAGCCAGCGCCACCTGAACCCACGCTTCTTTTTCTCTGTTTTTCTGCAACTTCAACGACTCCATAAACGCATCTTGCACCGCTAAATCGTTCGATAATGATGGAAGCAAAAAATCAAAACGTTTTCGTTTATCTAAATTGCTAATTACAGCTCGGGTTTTACGTACTATTTCATCTGATCTTTCATGATTATAAATAGCTAAATCCATAGCCATATTTATATAGTCATCTTCGTTTAATTTCAAATTTGCTATCGCAATTTCCTTATTCCAAATTTGATATAATTTTTCCTTTCCAGTTTTAGAATAAGCGATACTTTCAAACAAACCAAATATTGTTTTTTTGATGTTCGAAGGTAGTTCTGTTTGTAGTTTATTAAAAAGAAGCTGTTCTAGTTCGGCTTGAGCAACAACTTGCTGTTTTATAGTGAGGAAATCCCAAAAAATCGAACTCAACTGATTTGACAGCAATTTCACGATCAACTCATTCTGCTCCACCGCAATTCCTTTTACAAAAACGTCAAAAGCCTTTACGGCAGTGATTTTGCCCGTCAATGTATTCTCATACGCATTAATATAACTGTAAGCGCGGGCCACTTCGTCCTTTATTTCAGGTGTTTTATCAAGATTATTGGGGTCTATAGGAAACACCCCGTAGCCATAACCGTTGTAATTATAAATAACCGATATGGGTTTTTGCAAGCCAATCGCTTCCTTTATTTCCGTAATTCGACTGTTCACATTTACTTGAATCACCTTAATAGTATCTGGATACACTAATCCAATTTCGAAAATTTGAGGCCAAACATTCGGAGAACCGTCTTCTGCTTGTTGCCTTAACACAAAATTCTTTATCGTTTGAGCATCACCATATTCAATATGATCCGTAAATAAAGCTCGTCCCGACTGATTGACCCACACATCGCTCCATTTCTTCATGTTTAACGTGGTTCCTTTATCTAATATTTCCACTAGATCTTCCCAGTCAGCATTAGAATTTGCATATTTCTGGATGTATTTCTGAATTCCTTTTTGAAACACTTCTTTACCCATAGTGGTCTCTAATTGACGCATCATAATAGGCGCTTTATTGTAAATAATGCTGCCATAAAGAGAACCTGCATTTTTGAGATTTGTTAAATTCTGACGGATAGGATGTGATCCTTTGGTACGATCTTCATCATACGCACTCGAGTAATGAGCCGTCAGAAACTGTAAATTATGATTGATGTCAGGAAAAGCAGGATTCATTATTTTATCTGCCATAAAGTTAGCAAACACTTCCTTCATCCAAACATCATTAAACCATTTCATCGTCACTAAATCGCCAAACCACATGTGTGCGGTTTCATGTGCAATTAGTTTTCCTCGACTCAGTTTCTCACTATTTGTTGCACTATTATCTAAAAACAACTTTGACTCTCTATACTGAATAGCCCCTACATGCTCCATCCCACCATATTGAAATACTGGAATCGTAGCAAAATCCATTTTCTTAAATGGAAATGGATGTTGGGTGTATTTTTCTAAAAACGAGACAGACTGACGGTGCAAATCAAAAATAGCATCAGTACTTTCGGTTAATTTTTCAGGATTATTTTCCCGATACAAAAGTGTCATCGGAAAATTATCTACGTTTTTAGAAATACTTTTAAATTCACCCGCCACAAAAGAAAACAAATACGTACTCATCTGGTCCGATTGTTCAAATTGGTATCGAACAAAATCACCCAACTCTATTTTCTTACTAAGCGGTGCTCCTGCTAATACCGACCATCCTTTTGGCGCCGTTATAGAAAGTGTATAAGCAGCCTTAATGTCTGGCTGATCAAAACAAGGAAATAGGGTGCTGGCTCTATCTGGAACCAATAAAGTATATAAAAAATCGTCGCTTCTATTCAAGGACAAATCTCCAGCTATGAAATAGACTTCGACTAAATTATGACCTTTAATCAAATACTCTTTCGGAATAATGAGGTGCTCTTTTTCATGCAGTATAACAACCGTTTTCCCATTGACAATCACTGATTTTAAATTCTCTTTCTTTTCATTAAAGTCTAAGTACAAAGGCTCTTGAATAGTCCCAAGATTCACTTTTAACGCCAATTGAGATATAATAGGAAGCTCTTTTTCTTTTGGAATTTCAAATGACAAATCATAGGAAACGTTCAAGACTTGGCTCTTACGATACACCGCTAATTCTTTAGAAATTCCTTTTTCTAAAAATAAAGTAGGCGTTTTAATGGATTGGCAGGAATAAAACACCAAAACAAAACACAATAGATAACTGCAGATTTTCATTATAACAAAGATTAATGTGGGCTAAAAATAAGAAAAGGCTTGACTTTCGCCAAACCTTTCTATATAAATCATAATCTACTGATTACAACAAAGCGTCTAAACTATCAGCGTAAGTTTGTTTAGGAGCTACTCCTACTTGTTTTCCTACTACTTCTCCGTTATGAAAAACCAATACTGTAGGAATGTTTCTTACTCCGTATTTTGCAGCAAATTCTTGGTTTGCATCAACATCTACTTTCCCTACAACTACTTTCCCTTCGTATTCAGTACTCAATTCGTCAATGATTGGACCTACCATTCTACAAGGTCCACACCATGCTGCCCAAAAATCTACCATTACTGGTTTGTCTGATTTCAAAACTACTTCTTCAAAAGTAGCATCTGTTATTGCTAATGCCATATTATTTTTTTGTTTAAAGTTTAAAAGTCCTGACCGTATTCAAAACTAGGATACAAATTTAGGCATTAAAACCAAAAGAATCACTATTACCAAATTAGTTTTGATTATAAGTGTATTGACAATCTTTATAAAAAT
>JAGOJA010000008.1:8539-44701 GCA_017995345.1 Flavobacterium sp. | reverse complement strand
TTTTTACACAACCTACACCAGTTAATGGCAACGTACATTTTTTAAGAATTTTAGATTCTCCAGCTTTATTTACATGCATCATGGCAACAATAATGTTTTCTGCTGAAGCTACTAAATCCATTGCACCACCCATTCCTTTGACCATTTTGCCAGGGATTTTCCAGTTAGCAATATCACCGTTTTCAGAAACTTCCATTGCGCCAAGAATTGTTAAGTCAACATGTTGCCCGCGAATCATTCCAAAACTGAATGCTGAGTCAAAAAAACTTGCTCCAGGCAAAGTAGTGATGGTTTGTTTTCCGGCATTGATTAAATCAGCATCTTCATCGCCTTCAAAAGGGAATGGACCCATACCGAGAACACCGTTTTCGCTTTGAAATTCAACGTCAATTCCTTTAGGAATATAATTAGCCACTAATGTTGGGATTCCTATTCCGAGATTCACGTAATAGTTGTGTTTTAACTCTTTTGCAATACGTTTTGCGATTCCTGTTTTATCTAACATAGAAAAACTGTTTTAGAATTTTTAAACCATTAAAAAGTAAGGTTTATTAAGTTTAATAAATAAAAATGCTATTTCTATTGTTTATTTTCGGTCCCTTACGGTTCGTTGTTCAATCCTTTTTTCATAGTGCACACCTTGAAAAATTCTACTTACAAGAATTCCTGGAATATGAATTTCATTTGGGTCTAAACTTCCTGCGGGCAATAATTGTTCTACTTCGGCAATAGTTATTTTGGCCGCTCCAGCCATACATGGATTGAAATTTCTTGCGGTCCCTTTGAATATCAAGTTTCCAGCTTCGTCCCCTTTCCACGCTTTTACGATGGCAAAATCAGCGTTGAAAGCGTGTTCCATAACGTGCATTTTTCCGTTGAATTCACGTACTTCTTTGCCTTCGGCAACTTCGGTTCCATATCCGGCGGGAGTGAAAAAAGCAGGAATTCCTGCTTGTGCCGCACGACAACGTTCCGCTAAAGTTCCTTGAGGAATAAGATCCACTTGCAGTTCTCCGCAAAGCATTTGACGTTCGAATTCAGCATTTTCGCCTACATAAGAAGAGATCATTTTTTTGATTTGACGCTTTTGTAAAAGCAAGCCAAGACCAAAATCATCAACACCTGCGTTGTTTGAAATACAAGTTAAATTCGTAGTCTCTTTTTTTACTAATTGGGCGATAGAGTTCTCTGGAATGCCGCATAATCCGAAACCGCCAAGCATGATAGTCATCCCGTTTTCAATTCCTTGAAGGGCATCCTGAACGTTGTTTACTTTCTTGTTGATCATAAAAATGAGTTGCTATTTTTTGAATTTAATTTAAACATAAATTACGTTTTAAGTACGAATACTTTAGCCGAGATTATGTCACTTACCGTCTATTTTCATTGGAGTTCTGTGAACTTTGTTTGCAACGTATAGCTGGATTAACTGCGCATGAAAATTTTACAATTCAAATTCTTCGGTATTATGTTCTGTGTCTGTCGTGTCTACTACTTTTTTAGGAACGTAGCAGTCTACTTTTATCGAAAGATTTGTAGGTCTTTCAAAGGGTTCCTTAGAAACTTTCAGTGCTGGATCAGCATAACAAAGCTTCATGAAATAACCCCAAACCGGCAAGGCTGCTGTGGCTCCTTGTCCGTAAGTAATGCTTTTGAAACGGGCTGAACGGTCCTCGCAACCTACCCAAACTCCCGTTACAAGATTAGGAACCATCCCCATAAACCAACCATCAGACTGGTTTTGAGTCGTACCTGTTTTTCCTGCAATAGGGTTTTTAAATGAATACGGGTAACCTGTCCAACGATTGGAGCCGTTTCCACCACCTGTGGTACGCAAACGATCTCCAGAGCCACCTTCGGTCACCCCTTCTAATAATTTGATTACTGCATAGGCGATGTCTTTATTTAAAACATCATGTGATTCCGGGATTGGTTCGTAGATGACAACGCCGCTTTTGTCCTCAATTTTGGATATGAATTGTGGTTTCATGTAAACACCTTGATTGGCGAAGGTACTGTATGCGGCAACCATGTCTTCAACTGTTATTTCAACCGCTCCCAAAGCAATGGACGGTTGGTTTACAATTTCGGATTTCACCCCTAATTTATGGGTCAAATCGATTACTGCTTCCGGACCTACTTTGTCAATTAATTTTGCCGAGATCGTATTTATGGAATTCGCTAAACCTTTTTTTAAGGTTACCATTCCGCGGTATTTGTTGTCTGAGTTTTTAGGTTCCCAATCTGCAGTAACATGATGGCGTCCTTTTCTAATCATAAATGGGCCGTCAATTATGGAGTCGCACGGAGACATGTTCAGCTGTTCAATCGCAGTAGCGTAAACAAAGGGTTTGAAAGTAGAGCCTACTTGTCTTGCACCTTGTCCTACGTGATCGTATTGAAAATATTTATAGTTGATGCCTCCAACCCAAGCTTTTACATTACCGGTTTGTGGTTCCATTGCCATCAATCCAGATTGTAAAAAGTGTTTGTAATATCGGATAGAATCCAATGGTGTCATTAAGGTGTCTTTTTCTCCTTTCCAAGAAAACACAGTCATTTTAGTCTTTTCGCTAAATGATTTTATAATTTCCTCTTCGCTTTTATCCATTGCTTTCATCACTGCCCATCGGTTAGATGATTTCATCGCTTGATTCAGAATTCGTTGTGTTTCTACCGAAGAAATGTTAACGAAAGGAGCATTTTTATTGTCTTTAGATTGCCTAAAAAACTCTTCTTGAAGATTAGCCATGTGGGCTGTAACTGCTGTTTCGGCATGCGCTTGCATTCTGGAATCAATGGTGGTGTATATTTTTAGACCGTCTCTGTAGATGTCATAATCTGAACCATCGGGTTTTTTATTTTCTTCGACCCATTTTTTCATATAATCACGTAAATACTCCCTGAAATAAGTGGCAGTTCCTTCTTTATGTGTTTCTAATTTGAAATTTAATTTGAGCGGTAAGCTTTGCAATCTTTCTTTTTCTTTTTCTGAAATAATTTTTCCTTTTTCCATTTGCGAAAACACCACATTTCGGCGATTTATTACGCCTTGTGGGTTTCGGATTGGATTGTATAATCCGGAATTTTTAAACATTCCAACTAATATTGCCGACTCATTGATGGTTAAATCCTTTGGTTCTTTTGAAAAATAAGTTTTAGCGGCTGAACTTACTCCCACAGAATTATTTCCAAAATCATAGACGTTGCAATACATGGCAATGATTTCGTTTTTAGTATATTGTCTTTCTAAACGAATGGCAATAATCCATTCTTTTACTTTTTGTACAATTCTAAAAGGCAAAAACTTAGAACCTTCCCCATGAAACAATTGCTTGGCTAACTGTTGTGTCAATGTACTGGCTCCACCACTAGTTCCCAAACTAGAAATGGCTCTCAAAGTTCCTCTTCCATCAATACCAGAATGTTCGTAGAAACGAGCATCTTCTGTTGCTACTAATGCTTGAACTAGATTTTTAGGTAGATCAGCATATTTTAACTGAGACCTGTTTTTTTGAAAATACTTGCCTAAAACTACTCCGTCAGCCGAAATAATTTCTGTCGCTAAATTAGAATCAGGGTTTTCTAAGTCTTCAAAGGAGGGCATTGAACCAAAAAGTCCCCAGGAAGCAAATAAGAAAAATAAGCCGATGCCTGCTAAACCTATGAAGAATAATTTCCAAAATTTCTTTTGATAATACGCAATGTTTTTGATATTATCTTTTCCTTGGTTGTTGTTTTTTTTGATAGCCATAAAATACTATTTTATTCTTTTTTTTCTATTCTAAAACCTACTTCTGTAATTCCGTCTAAAGCTTTTACACCAGGGACTTTACCGTTTTCTCTAACTGCTTGCTTGATGCTTACTTTGTATTTTGATCGAAATCGTACATTTTCTTTATAAAAGAGTTTGCTTTCCTTAATATCCGAAAATCCATCGCCTAATAATGTACCGTCTGGATCAGCCATTTGATATTCTAAGGTATCCACTTTAGTAAAGCCATTTGGCATTTCCAAGGCTACAATTAAAAACAAATTGTTGAACTTATATGCATTAGTAGCTCTCAAGTTTACAAATAAATTGTATCGTTTTGTTGAGTCTAACTCTGGTAAATTGAACGTTACAATACTGTCTTTATGCCATGCGTTTCCAACAGATTTATACTCATCAAACACTCTTTTTTCATCGCAAGAAATAAAGAGAATGGAAACCAAAATAAATAAAGTGCTATTTTTTATCCACATTTTTAGTAATAATTATTGGTTTTCTTGGCTCTGCAGGTTTTTTATCAGCAGGAGCTTGGCGGTTATTGTTTGTAATTTTATTGTTGTTTGTATGTTTATTGCTGTTTCCAGGCTTGTTGTTGTTTGCCACAATTGCATTTTCACCAGCAGGTTTGCGTTTTTTATTTGGTTTTCGCTTTGCTTTAGGTTGGTCAAAACGAGTTAGGCTTTCTTGTCCCATTGCATTGTTAAAGTTTTTCTCTTGCTCTACAACAATTTCTATTGCAAAATCTTCTAGTGAAGAAACTTTGTTTTTTAGTTTGTTTTCAGCAACAATTTCTTTGACTTGGTCAATTTTTAAGACATGCCAATTAGCAAAATTATTGGTATAGGCAAACCACATTAATCCTTTGAAAATATCTTGTTTTTGACAAATTGCATCTCCTTTTTCAGTGGCTAATTTGGTGTCAAAATCCGGAAAATCTTTTAGGGCATCCATGTAAGTGTCTAACTCATAGTTCAAACAACATTTAAGTTTTCCGCATTGTCCGGCCAGCTTTTGTGGATTCAAAGACAGTTGTTGGTAACGTGCTGCAGATGTATTTACACTTCTAAAATCTGTTAACCAAGTAGAACAACACAATTCTCTTCCGCAAGAACCAATTCCGCCTAAACGAGCTGCTTCCTGACGAAAACCTACTTGTTTCATCTCGATACGAGTGCTGAATTCTTTAGCAAAATCTTTAATTAAAGCACGAAAGTCAATACGATCATTTGCCGTATAATAAAAAGTAGCTTTTGATCCGTCTCCTTGAAATTCGATATCTGAAATTTTCATTTCTAGTTTTTGAGCAATCGCTAATTCACGTGCTCTAACTTTCATGGGCTCTTCCTTATCACGAGCAATTGACCAGATGTCAATGTCTTTTTGCGATGCTTTTCGGTAAATTTTTGGGATTTCGTTACCTAAGTAATTCGCTCCTTTTTTCTTCATTTGAATTTTAACTAACTCTCCTGTCAAAGTTACAATTCCTATATCATGACCTGGAGAAGCAACTGTAGCCACAATGTCGCCCATGCTTAATGTTAATTTTTCGGTGTTGCGATAAAATTCTTTTCTTCCGTTTTTGAAACGTACTTCGACACAGTCAAAAGGGGCGTCACCATTGGGTAGACTCATGTTTGAAAGCCAATCGAAAACCGTTAATTTATTGCAGCTATCGGTGCCGCAAGTCCCATTATTTTTACAACCCTTTGGTGAGCCACCATCAGAAGTTGAACAACTTGTACATGCCATAATTTTATATGTAGTGTTGCGACTAGCACAACTTATGTTCTTAAAACGTTTAATGTGTAAAGATAGTATTTTTTTAGTTTTAGGCTTTCAAGTTTTTCAAAACAAAAAACCTCAACTTCTTTTTAAGGAAATTGAGGCTTTTTGATGGTCTGTCAAATTTTAGTTATCCCACCAAACTGGGGTAATCATCGATTTGAAATTTAAATTGTAATTTGCTGTATTTGCACTTTTTTCATTGTTAGAATACACAAATCTCCTGATCCATTTGCCGCCATTTAATGGGTCGGTATTAGCAGGGATGGTTAAGTTTTTGAAGGCATTTGTTGAAAAATCGTATCTTCTATAATCAGTAAATGTTTCTGGATTTAAGAATAAAGCGATAAATTTTTGTCTCATAATATCTTTCAATTGAATTGCTGCCGCTCCTTTAGCAATTGAAGCGTCGGCTAAATAGTTGTTTTTATTCGTTGCGGCAACACCAATTTTATCCATATTAGCACCAATACCAGCAAGGTAAGCCGTATACGAAGCCGAATTTGTTCCTGTCGAGGTAGGAGTGCCTCCTGCAAGTAAGAATTGAGCTTCTGCTTCCATGAATTTTGCCTCGGCGTATGTTAAATATACTATTGGAGAATCGATTTTCGAATAGAAAAATTGCGTTCCAATTTTAGTTTTAGAAGTCGTTGCTGTTCCATTTGTTGATCCTATATAGTTTGCTACTAAAGTTGGATCTGGACCTGGAGTAATACCAGCACTTGAATAGGTGCTGAGATCTACTAAAAGTGGCATGCGCGGATCCATTGTTACTGACGAAGAAGCAAAAGGAAACACTGCTCCTCCATTCATATAACTAATGAAATGGTTTGAAATATAAAACGTAAGATTACCAGTTGATAAACCAAGTTGAGATTGGTACCAAGGGTTTGTATTAATACTGTTGTATTTTAGTTGAAAGTCATCACTATTGGCAGTAAATCCTTTGGATAAACTAGACAAAACCGCTGAAGCTGTTGTAGTTGCTCCATTTACTTTCATCAAATGCAGTTGAAATCTTGCTTTGAACGTATAGGCTGCTTTCGTCCAGCTTGCTGCTTTTCCGCTGTAAATTAAATCATCAGCACCAGGTGTGAATATAGAAGTGTTTGGAGTTGAAAACAACACGATAGCATCATCTAATAACTTAATAACATCAGTGTAGATGATTTGTTGCGCATCGTATTTTGGATAAAAATTCGTTGCCGCAAGTGTGGCTTCTATGTAAGGAACGTCTCCGTGTAAATCAGTTGTTAGTCCAATGTTTATTGCTTTCAAAACTTTTGCAATAGCGAGATAATGGCTCGAATTTGTTGCAGTTGCTTTATCTTCTAAAACTTTGATATTTGGAAGTGCTTTTGAATACACAAGTCTCCAATATTCATCTAGGGAGTTTTGATAATGCTTGTCAATGTTTTGATCGTTAAAAGCCGATGCTATATGTTGATCAACTTGAGCCAAACTGACGGCTGCACTATATTGCGCACTCATTGTTGCTTGAATAGCAGAGGGTAAAATGTTGTTTATAGCAACTGATTCAGGGGCAACAGCGTTACTCGGCGTGTTCGTGTCGTAATAGCTATCACTACAACTATAAATGGTGATTGCTAAAGTAAGCACAATAGCAATTTTAAATATATTTTTCATAATTCGTTTCGTTTAATAGATTAAAGACCAATGTTTAAGCCCAAAGTGTAAGATTGTGTCAAAGGGATGTTTAAACCAGAGAAACCATACACATTACTTCCCGATCCAAATTGTTGTCCTTCTGGGTCAAAACCTCTAAAAGGAGTCCATAACAAAAAGTTATTTCCGCTTACTGAGAATGAAGCACTAGATAGTTTTAATTTAGAGAGTATATCAGACGATAAATTATAGGTTAGAGACACATTTCTAAGTTTCAACCATGAAGTATCTTGTATCAATATTTCTGAAGCTTGGTTAATGATTGTGCTTCTATAATAGCTATTCCCGTCAATCGTTACTGGAATAGTGTTTGGCGTACCATCTGCTTTTACACCTTCTAGGATTTGAGCGTGGTTTCTGTCTTCGGTCATCTTTAAAATACCATTTCTAATACCATTTCGTTCCGCTGGATCAAATCCTTCTCCTCCTTTTTTGTACTCAAACATAAAGGCTAAATCCCAGTTTTTGTATTTTAAGTTGTTGTTCAACGTAACCACATAATCTGGGAAAGCGTTTCCAACTTTAGAATACAGCACTGCTCCATTACCATCTTTTGCAACGACTGGCAGTCCATTTGTGCCTATTAATCTTTGACCATTTACATAAGTCCAAGTTCTACCGTATAATGAACCTGCTGCATCTCCAACTTTTATTCGAGAATAAATGTCGGCTCCACTATTATAAGCAAAGTCAATATTATCAAAAGGCAACGACAAAACGTCTGTTTCATAAGCCGTGAAATTGGTAGTAGCGGTCCAGCTAAACGTTTTTGTTTTAAAAATATCAGCAGCCAATGTCAATTCATGTCCTGTTGTTTTTAAAGAGCCTGAGTTAGTCCAAGTTCCAGTTAAACCTGTACTTTGAGGCAAAGTAACTTTTAAGATTTGTCCGTCACTTTTTCTGTCGAAATAAGTGTATTCTAAACGAATGCGATTTTGAAAGAAACGTAGGTCTGTTCCAACTTCTGTAGTTGTAACAATTTCAGCTTTTATGTTTGGATCTGAATCAACGGTTCCAATGCTTACTCCACCCACACCATTAAAAGGAATGTCTGGATAGCTGTACCTTCCGATCCCGAATGGAGGGATTTTACCCACTTGAGCCCATGATCCACGTAGTTTTCCAAAAGAAAGAACACTTCCTTCTTTGTCTATTAAATCATGAAATACGAACGCAAGGTTAGATGAAAAATAGTTGAATGCTCGATTAGTGCTCGGCAAAGTAGAAGCATAATCTCTTCTTCCTGTTGCCGCTATAAAAATTCGTTCTTTATAGTCTGCTTTTAACTCTGTAAAGTAACCAACAGTTCTTACGATTTCATTGGTTTGTACTGCATATTTATTAATTGTGTTTGCGATATTGTTAAACTTAGGCAAAAGTAATCCTTCACCTCTCACAAAGCCATAATCAGAGTTGGTTTCAAAAATTTGGTTTCCAATCATTGCAGAGGTATTGAAATCTCCGAATTTTTTAGTGGCAGAAATTAAGAAATCCGAGTTTAATCCTTTGAAATTGATTTTTTCATTTACGATAAATCCATTTACAGGAGAACCTGGGTCTAAGTCTGGACCAGCATATCTATTTCTAGTTTCAGCGTAATTGTCAACACTTCCTCTATAGGTGATATTCAACCAAGATTTTGCTTGCCAATTTAAATCAGCCGATGCAATCCAGCGATCTACATTGTCATTTAAGTTACTTGTCTTTGCAAAATATACAGGTTGATCAATAGTTCCAGCTGTCCAATCCTTCTCACGGCCAGCTGCAGTTAAATAATCATTAACATCTATTGAAGGAGACCAGTAAGACAATGAACTCATAATAGACTTGTCACCCGTATTAGCGCGGGAGCCTCCAGAGTTAGCATATGAAACCGAAGTTCCTAATTTTAAATTCTCAGATAGTTTATAACCACCATTAAATTTTAAAGTTTTTCTAGCGTAATCAGTATTGGGGACAATTCCTTCATCTGTACTAGTTGAGGCCGAAACATAATAATTTATTTTTTCGGTTCCTCCGCTTAGGCTTACGTTGTTTGTTGTGTTAATTCCTGTTTTAAAGAAATCTTTGTAAAAATTTCTAAATTTGATACTTGCATCATCACTGCTAGAGTAGGCGGGTCCATTGGTTTGAAAGCCAGAAGTAAATCCTGGGTAAAAAGAAATACCTGATGGTGTATTTGCATTCATGCTCAATACTCTTGGAGATAAACCGGAACCTTCTCTCCATTTTGATTGTAATTCAGGATATTTGTTTACCTCGCTCATGGTAACACTAGAGGAAATATTTACTTTCGTTTTGCCTTCTTTTCCTTTTTTGGTTGTAATAATTATAACTCCATTCCCAGCCAAAATACCATAAAGTGCAGTTGCTCCAGCTCCTTTAAGAACGGTATAACTTTCGATATCATTAGGGTTAATATCTACGGAACGGTTTGAAAAACCAAATTGTTCATTGCTTCCTGGGGAAGAGTTATTAGCACTTGATAATACATTTCCAGATACCGTGCTATTGTTTACAGGATTTCCGTCAATTATTATTAAAGGTTGGTTGTTGCTACCTGTACTTAAAGACGAAACTCCTCTAATCAAAATATCCACTCCTCCACCAGCTTCACCAGAAGTTTTGCTGATGGTTACTCCAGAAATACTTCCTTGTAGTGCCTGTAGCGCATTTACTTGACCGGGTCTTTCAATCTCAGACGCTTTGATAGTTTGATTGGCGTAACCTAGAGATTTTGCCTTGTTTTTAATGCCCATTGCAGTCACGACAACTTCTTCTAGTTTGTTCTCTGAGCGTTCTTTTAGGGTGATGTTAAGTGTACTACCTGAAACAGTAACCTCTTGATTGGCAAAACCAATATAAGAAACCACTAAAACACTTCCTTTTGAAGCTTTAATTTGGAAATTTCCATCTATATCTGTAGACACAACAGATTTAGATCCTTTAATAGCGATGTTTGCTCCAGGCAAACCAATGCCTGTGTTGTCTGAAACTTTACCTTTTACAGTACTGTCTTGGGAGTATGTGGTAAGAAACCCAAAAAAGAACAGCAAAAGAATTAAACTCTTTTTTTTCATATTGTTAATATTATCTTAGTTTAGGTAAATCTAAGCTTTTTTTTAACAGATATTTAGCGTTTCGTTAAAATAATTTGTTAAAACTCAGGTTTCCTTTACCGTAATTATTTTAACCGGACAGGCTTTTGCTGCTAATTCACAACTTTCAACAATGGTGTGGTCGTGTGATTTTAACGTAAAAAATCCTTTAGCATTTTGCGAATGAATCAAAACTGATTTGCCGTCTTTCTTGGACATCTGAAATTGAACTGGTGCCATTTCAACGCAATAATTACAGCCAATGCATTTGTCTCTTTGTAAAGTAACAATAACCATTAGGCTTCCACAATTTTATATAATTTGTCAGACATTCGGATCCTAAAAGGTAATTTTAAAGTACAATCATCGCCTTTAGTAGCTTTGCCAGCCACAACATCGTTGACATACATTTCTTCGATTAGCATTTCCTGCGCTCCGGTACTTGGCCCCGTTACCAGAATTTTATCTCCAACTTTGATGTCATAGGCTTCAATCTTGAATTGTCCAACTGCTGCTTTCGGGAAATAATGGGTTCCTTTCCCCACATACACTTTTTTCTGTGTAGCCATAGAGCCAGACACGTCGCTCCATTCACCCAATTCTTGTCCGAGATAATAGCCAGACCAAAAACCACGATTATAAACCGTGTTCAAAGCTTCCATCCAAACCGCTACTTTTTCTTTAGTGAAAGAACCTTCATAATAACTGTCAATTGCTTCCCGATACGTTCTGATAACAGTAGCCACATATTCAGGAGCACGGCCACGGCCTTCAATTTTCAAGACTTGAATGCCAGACTCAATCACTTGGTCTAAAAAATCTATGGTGCATAAATCTTTTGGAGACATCATGTATTCGTTATCCAATTCAATTTCAAAACCGGTTTCCTGATCAATAACCGTATATTTTTTTCGGCAATTTTGTTTGCACGCACCACGATTAGCCGATGAATTATTGGAGTGTAAACTCAAATAACATTTTCCAGAAACGGCCATGCACAAAGCACCGTGGCCAAAGATTTCAATCTCGACTAAGTTTCCGTTTGGTCCTTTAATTTGTTCTTTTTCAATTTGAGCGGTGATGCTTTTTACTTGACGCAAACTCAATTCCCGGCTCAAAACCATCGTGTCTGCAAATAAACTGTAGAATTTTATGGTTTCAATATTCGTAACATTCAGTTGTGTCGAAATGTGAACTTCCATTCCAATACCTCTTGCCATAGCGATAACCGCTTGGTCAGAAGCAATCACCGCAGTGATATTTGCTTCTTTGGCTTTGGTCAATAACGTTTTTACAACTGATAAATCGTGATCGTAGATGATGGTGTTTAATGTAAGGTAGCTTCGAACCTTTTTGGCTTCGCAACGTTTGGCAATTTCAGGCAAATCATCCATGGTGAAATTCACGGTGGCTCTGGCGCGCATGTTCAATTGCTCTACGCCAAAGTAAACAGAATCCGCACCATTGTCTAATCCAGCTTGCAAAGACTCAAAGTTCCCAGCAGGAGCCATAAGTTCTATTTTGTTATTCGATGTCATAATGGATTAGTTTAAAATTTTATATAATTTATCAGATAGTCGGATTCGGAATGGCAGTTTAAAAGTACAGGTGTTTCCAGAAATTGCTTTTTCTTGTGCCAAATCGTTTACAAGCATTTCCTTGACTACTAGTTTTTGTTCGCCGGTTGTAGCACCTTTGATTAGAATAGTATCGCCAATTTTGATTTCGTTTTCTTCAATTAAAAACTGACCAATACTTGGTTTTGGAAAAAAATGGGTTCCTTTTCCAATATAAATTTGCTTAACCTTTGGTTCTTTTTTTGCGATGGTCCCCACGGTTCGGAATGGTTTTTCAGCAATAAAAACACCATGCGTTTCTTCGTTGTTTTTGAAAGTCAAAACATCTGACTTTCCTTTTTTGAAAATCTTATTTCCGTTTTTAATTCCTCTGCGAATAGATTTTTGCTCTTCCACAGGCAAGTGAATAACATCCACGCATTCTGTTGAACAACAACCCTGCATTTTTTCCTTACACGAATCACATTGGATAAAAAGTAAATGACAGCCTTCGTTCAGGCAATTAGTGTGTACGTCACAAGGCGCACCGCATTGATGGCATTGCGAAACAATATCGTCTGTAATTCTTTCGCCCAAGCGGTGATCAAACACGAAGTTTTTACCAATGAATTTGCTTTCTAAACCTTCGGCTTTTACTTGGCGCGTATATTCAATAATTCCACCTTCTAGTTGGTACACGTTTTCAAAACCTTTGTGTTTGAAATAAGCACTGGCTTTCTCGCAACGAATTCCTCCGGTGCAATACATCAATAGTTTTTTGTCTTGTTTGTGTTCCGCAAGTTGCTCTTCGATGATGGGCAAACTTTCACGAAAAGTATCTACATCTGGTTTTATAGCTTTGGTGAAATGTCCAATTTCGCTTTCGTAATGATTGCGCATATCGACCACAATTGTATTTGGATCTTCTAGAAGTTCATTGAATTCCTTGGCTTTTAAATGAATTCCAATATTTGTTACATCAAAAGTTTCGTCTACTAAACCGTCAGCAACAATTTTGTCACGCACTTTTACGGTGAGTTTCAAAAACGAGTGATCGTTGTGCTCTACGGCAATATTCAAACGAATTCCTTTCATGAAATCGTACACTTCAATAGTATCTTTGAATGCGTAGAAATTATCGGCAGGCAATGATAATTGGGCGTTGATTCCCTCACTGGCTACATAAATTCTGCCTAGAACTTCTAGAGCATTCCATGCCAGAAATAGTTCGTTACGAAATTGTGTTGGATTTGAGATTTGCGCATAAGCATAGAAAGACAGCGTAAGACGTTGTTTTCCGGCATCATCAATTATGATGGCTCTTTCCTCTGCGCTTAATGTGTTATACAGTTGCATGCTATAAACAGTTTAAGTTGAGAAATATATTTTTTGCAAAAGTAAATAATTAAACCACAAAGTTCACAAAGTTTATGAATGGGTTAATTTTTTTTTGGAGCTTTATTCAGCTTTTTGCCATATCTCTTGTGACTGCTATCGCTACAACAAGAGGATGCCGCTGCAAACGAAGTTCGCTGAATTCCTATAAAAAATATAATCCAGTGAAGTAATCAGGGCTCAGTTTTGAGTGTAAATTGGAGCAACTACAGCACAGGTATGCGAAAGTGGACAGACGAAGTAATGTTGTGCTACCTTTTGTAAATGCTTAGAGATTGTGTTCGAAAAGTTTTTTATTCTTCTTTCTTTTTTGGCGAAGTAACAAACAAATTGAATAATAAACCGCCCATTAAACCACCATATAACATGCTGTTTAGGGGT
This sequence comes from Flavobacterium sp., assembly GCA_017995345.1. Taxonomy (GTDB): domain Bacteria; phylum Bacteroidota; class Bacteroidia; order Flavobacteriales; family Flavobacteriaceae; genus Flavobacterium. Next base: position 31,031 of record JAGOJA010000008.1, on the reverse strand, counting down.
TTTGACGTAATGGCGCAAGTGCCACTTACGCAACCTATTTGTTGATAATATAGGTAGCCCGCTATCATTCCTACTACTATTCCAATTCCCGTAATGAGATATGCTTTCTTTGTCATTTTTTATTTTTTATCAAAGGTAATACTCCAAATTCCTCTTACTTCATTTTCTTTGTAACCCACTGCTAAGTCTTTTGGATATAATTGTAATGTCTTTGCGCTAACTTCTGGCTTAATTTTATCAGGCGTTCCGTGACATTGCAAACACATAGTGTTGGTTTCAATAGGATAATAAAACTGAATTTTATTTCCTTTCTCTAGGGCTATAGGTTTAATTTCCTGATTTGTTGCCATTTGTTGTTTGAATTGCGCGATGTATTTCAACTCTTCTGCATTGGCTTTGTTGTTTGGATTTCTGTTTTTGTCAGAAACACGTTTGATTTTAGCATTGTAATGAACGGACATGCTATCTGTTAAAGGCATTGCTTGTACATTGCAAAACGCTAATGCCTCTAGCGTTCCCTTTTTTTGAATGGTTTCCATCAGGTTTTTACCCAACACTTTCTTTGTTTCTAAAGCGTATTCTAAACCAATTTCCGAATCGTTTTTCTTCGTTGTTATCTCGGTATATTTTTCGCCTGATTGAATCCAATTTTCATTTCCATGAGATTCCCAGTGTGACTTAAACCATTCCGGCTCTTCAATTTGGTAATCAAACATGAAAGCGGCTATTTTCTCCACACTTCCCTTTGGAAAAGCTTGTTTTGGCATTAATCCGTGTTTTTTAACAGCTCCGCGAAGTAATGCCGTTTTTTCTGTTGGGTTTTTAACAAAAGTAGTAACGTACTTTATAAATTCGGCTTTGTTAAATCCTTCTTTATCAATGTATCGGGCTTTTATAGCTACCATTGGTGGCGCAATTCTACCTTCGTTTTCAGGTGCTTTTGTTCCATGACATAAATAGCAATGGGTTTCCATTAATTTTTTGCCATCATGATTTTGTGTTTCCGCTAAAACTCTTTTTTCAGTAATGAGGGAGCTGTGTTTTTCATTGTTTTGCCGAAAACTTACTAAACTTACTAGGCCAATTATTCCTATGAGAACTACTAAATATTTCATACCATCGTTTTATTTATCCAAAGCTAAGCCTTTGTATAGAATTGTAATGTAACAAAAGTTACATTGCGATTTTTATAACAGGACAAGTGTAAATTTTATACATTTAGTTGTATAATGCGACAATCAAAACATTTTCTATTCTTTGAAGAAGAGCTTCAAGATTATTTAAAAATTGCTCACTCTTTTTTATTCGATTTTTCTTGTTGTTCTAATTCTTCAATCAATAAATCCTTTATGATTGTGTAGCAATGGTCTTTAGCTTCAGCAAAAGAAATGTCATATTTTCGGGCTATATTTTGCAAGTCCTTCGGAAAAGAGGACAATAATTCAACATAATACTCGTCCAGAATTTTAGCGCAAGGCATTTCGAAATTTATCTTTAACTGAAAGCGTCGTAATAATGCGGTATCAATAATTTCTGGATGATTAGTAGCGCAAATTAGTAAGGCATTGTTTGGGAAATAATCCATGAGTTGAATAATGGTATTGACCAATCTTCGCATTTCTCCTACGTCTTTATCATCACTTCCCCTTGCTTTTCCTATCTGGTCAAACTCATCTAAAAACAAAACTGCTTTTTCCCTTCCTGCCTTATCAAATACCTGTTTGATATTCTGCGATGTTTCTCCAATCCGTGCGCAAACTACATTGCTTAGATTGAGAATAATGATGTTCTTGTTTAAAGTATGAGCAATCGCTTTTGCAGTTATTGTTTTGCCACAGCCAGAATTGCCTTGAAGCAATATTTTATTGTTTACAGGGAGTTTGTATTTGCTAAGCGCATCAACATATTTGTGTTCTTTGATAAGTTGCTCGATGACTTTATGGTTTTTATCGTCAAGAAAAACGTCTTTTAAAGAAACAGCCTCTTTATCATTTATTGTAAGGTCAGATATGTTCATTGTGATTTAATGATTTTTTATTGGTTCCAAAAATAGTTAAAACTATACACTTTAGGGCATTTCGCTTTTGGCTTCTAAAAAGGTACAGTTGAAATATTGATCTTCAAAGTACGAATGGACATCTTGAGCCAGGATTTACGGTTCATATAGTTGGTGACAAAATATAGGCAAACAGTTTTGCACGTCCATATTGAAATGTGATACAGAACGCTTTTGATACCAATAGGTGAAGCAGGGGGAGTTCAAATAGTAATGGGACAGTTGACAGTTTTACATATAGTGCTGTAAAATAATGTTTTTTATAAAAATCAGACTGTTAATAGTGTCTTTTTTTAGATAAAAAGGTACTATAAATCTAAAATAGTTATTGTAGCGCCGTCCAGATCAGGGGTAATGTATAATTGACAAGAAAGACGAGTAGATTGTTCTTGGTAACCCATTTTCAATAATGTGGCGGGTTCATTTCTTTCTTTTAGAGTAGAATTTCCAGTTAGACCTTCAGCATTAATTAGGCAAGTGGCACACCTGCCAACACCACCGCATTCACCAAAACCGTCTAAACCAAAGGTGTCACGAAGTAGGTACATTAAGTTAGGGAAACTTCCCTGATGTGTTTCGACAAGCTCAGAGGAATCATTTTCGACAACAGTAAATTGGATTTTTTTTGTGGCCAAACTACAATGAATTTAATGATTATAAAAAAAAACGTACCGTTTCTAGCGGTACGTTTCTGAATTGTTTATTTGATTAACAATACTCGTTGAAAGCATCTTTCAAGTTATCAGCAATCATTTCGGCAGGGCGACCTTCAATGTGGTGACGCTCTAGCATGTGAACTAATTCTCCGTTTTTGAACAAAGCAATGCTTGGTGATGATGGAGGAAAAGGAGACATATGTTGTCTTGCTGCATCAACTGCATCTTTGTCAACTCCTGCAAATACGGTGATTAAATGGTCTGGTTTCTTAGCACCTTCTAAACTCATTTTTGCTCCTGGACGTGCGTTTCTAGCTGCACAACCACAAACTGAATTCACAACAACAAGCGTTGTTCCTTCTAATTTCATTACGTTTTCTACCGCTTCAGCACTATGTAAATCTTGAAAACCTGCAGCTGTTAATTCGGCTTGCATCGGTATTACCATTTCTTCTGGATACATGTCTTTTTATTTTAAATAAATAATAATTTCAATTTGCAAAGTTACAAAGTTTACCTTCATGAACAGAAATTGAATTATAAAGTTTTGTTATTGTTTGCTTGTTATTTTGCAGTTTTTCGAGCAACATGAAAAAGAGCTTTGACAAATAGCATTTTCGGGCATTTTAAAATCACTTGTATATCCTCACTAAATGACGTTTCTTCGTCTAGAAATTTAAAAATTAGCGCTGGATTTCCGTTTTTAAACATCGAAGAAAAGATATAGGATCCCAATTCGTTTTTTCGATCTAAAATGTCTAACAAAAGCAAATCGTAAAACCAGAATTTAGATTTTTGATGAAATTTTGTGAAGTTGGTTTCTCGTTGCAAAAAGGCTACCAATTCACTTGATTTTTTATCTGAATTTTTGAAAGTGTAACCCGTGCTAGCTTTCGTCCAACCACCGGAAGTGCCTATATTGATTACGTTTTTAGTATTGGCTTTCCAAAACGGATAACAGCTCATCGGGATGCTTCCTTGCTCTTTTTCGACGATTTCATATTGCGTAACGCCAAGTTTTTGAAGGTATTTCTGGATTTCGATTTCGTATTCTTCCTTCGTTAAAAGGTGGTGCGAAAACAAAGTGTACTCCAATAAAGCTTCGGTTTTGGATGTGGGTAACACATACATGAACCGCGTATTTCCTTTTTGTTCTACTGAAAAATCCATGAAAGTGGCTTGTTCCGGATTGAAAACAGCTTGCTCACTCTTGATAAACCAACCAATAAAATGCTGTTGTAAAACTGGATATTTCGTCTGGCTTTCTGCTTTTTGTTTGTTGTAAATGCTGTTGAACAATTTTGAGCACGAAAAAGAGTCGCTTTCGGTTTGGACCAGAATTATAGTTTCAGATTCTTCAATGTCTAGTATTTTCTGAGGGACGAAAGTGATGTTTTCTTGTTTCGAAAGCAAGTCAAATACTTGATTGTAAAAATCCAAACCTTTTACCATATTATAGTGGTATGGTTTTATGTCTAAACCACGGCGAAAGTATTCATTGGCAAACAAAGCCGAATCCCATTTCTTGGATATGCATTTTTCCCATATTGAATTGTTAGTTTTCCAAAAACACCAGGTTCTGTCGTTCTTTTTTTTGGTGTTTTCATCTAATAACAAAATACTTTTGTCCTTAAAATTACCGGATTGCACCATTTTATACACGGTCATCAAAGCCGCTAAACCTGCACCGGTAAAAATATAATCGTAGTGTTTCATATCAATTGGAGCATAAGCATCTCCAAAAATAGACAATTATTTGAGTTTGTCAAGGATAAGCGATAAGGCTTTCGCCGAAAGGTAGGAATGTTGCCGGAATAAAATAGAGTTGTCGCTGTTGAGGATTGTTAAACTAGGATAAACTACTAGCTTGTCTATAGTTACTAATGCTGTTGCCAATTCGTGAATTCCCGTATTTGTGCCTGTGGGCTTGAATTTATACACATGGTCATTGAATTTGATGTCTCGTTTGGTTTCAGCATCAAATGGAACAAAATAGAAATTCTCGTTTAATTTTTTTATAATTATGGCATTTTTAAAGGTAGTGTTTTCCATTATTTTACAGTATTTACACCAGTTTGTATGAGTGAAAATAACAATGGGTTTTGGATTTTCTTTAGCGAATTGTTCCGCTTCTTCAAAAGTATTCATTTTCAATTGGGCAAAACCCAAAGGAATTGCCAAGAAGAAAATAACGGCTATAAAAACTATTTTTTTCATTATTTTAAAGTATATCGGACCCCAAAAAAACTTCGAATTCCTTGATTGGGTCCGTAAACATAACTTGGATCAAATGATAAAGCATAAGGATTGTCTGCTGTTGCAAGAATATTTCCATTAGGGCCGTATTGAATGTTTTTGTCAAAAGGATCATTCGCTCTTGCGATAATAAATGTATTCCCTGTATTAGGAGTCCAATTTAATAAGTTTTTTACACCAGCATAAATTTCGATGTTTTTAAACTTATTGAAAGTGAACTGAATGTTTTGAATGCTCCATGTAGGCGAATATTCTTTTCTTGGGTCTAAATCTCCTAACAATGGCAGACGCATAGGGCCATAAAGATTACCGGTATAATCTACATCTAAAAATAACTTATCGATGCGGAACGAAATTGCCCAAGTTCCAGAAAACTTTTCGGTTAAGATTTGTTGTGTTGTTGTGTTGTTTTCTGTTTTGGAGACATCCATATAAGTGGCGCCTAAAATCATTTTTAAACCATTGTTAAAAACGAAGTCAATGTTAGAACTAATTCCTTTTGTAACCGCATGACCCTCTAAGTTTTTATAAATTATTTGGTTTGGATTGGTGTCATAATCTGGAATGATAGAGTTGCTAAAGCGTGTGTACCAAGCAGTTGTTTCAATTCCGATAAAATTTCCATTTTGCGTATAAATTTTCTTTAAATAATTTAAGTTGACATTAAAGGAGCGCTCGGGTTTCAATTCTTCCAAAACAATCACTTCGCGTGAGCCTGTCAAAGCAGCATGTTCTTCTGTAAATAGGTTTACGATTCTAAAACCCGTTCCGGTATTAAAACGCAATATATTGCTGTCGTTGATTTTCCATTTATAGGCTAGTCGTGGCGTAAAAATAGAGCCGTGATTGCGGTTGTAATCATAGCGAACTCCTAGAAGTACTTTATGATTGTCATTAAAACTGACTTCGTCTTGAGCAAACAAACTTGAAATCCAATTGATGTCCTCTTCAATCGTTGCTGCGGTATTATCATCATAATATTGATAGCGTAAGGCAGTGCCAAAAAGCAAATCGTGATTGCTTAATTTTTTATCCCAAGTCAGTTGCCCAAAACCAATGCGTTGTTTGGCCAGGTAAGGAACATCACCGTAAACCGAGTTCTGGTCGTGATTCGTATAAGAAAAAGAGAATAGCATTTTCTCAGCTATAGGCAATTCATAAGCACCAAGTAGTTCCCATCGTTTGGTGTAAATGCTTTCGCCATAGACTTCATTTCCGCCGCGATATTTTTTCTCCCACTGCATTTCGCCTCCCCATCGGTCTTCATAGAAATAACGTCCTGCTAGTGAAAATAATTTGTTGCTTTTGCGATTGAAATTCCATTTTTGAAAAACCGAAATACGATCCTGTAAAGTCAAATCGGTGAAGTTGTCCTTATTGTTGTCAATGGGATTGCTGTAGTTGAAATAGTTAATCCCTGTTAATAGCGAAATGTTTTTGTTAACATTCGCTTTAATACCTATATCCAGATTTAGTTCTCCCCAATCAGTTAGAAATGAATCAGCCGAAAAAACGGGAGCATTTTTTGGGTTTTTTGTGATGATATTTATTAAACCACCTACGGCTTCGCTTCCATATAGAGAAGAAGCTGGACCTTTAACAATTTCGATTCGATCTAATAATGAATTTGGAATGCCAGACAAACCATAAACTGTAGAAAGACCACTGACAATAGGCATTCCATCAATTAAAACTAAAGTATAAGGGCCTTCGAGACCATTGATATGAATGTCACCAGTGTTGCAAACATTACAATTCAGTTGCGGTCGGACGCCGTTGACGTTTTGTAAGGCCTCAAAAATATTTGACGTTGGATTTTTCTTGAAGAAAATAGGCTTATAGACTTCTACAGGGACAGGACTTTCTAAGTGAGATACTGGTTTTAAGGTTCCTGTAATAACGACTTCGTCTAAAGTATTGTTTTCTTTTAAATCAAAACTTAGATTCACTTCCGTGCTATCATTGACAGTGAAGTTTTTTGTTTGAGGTTTAAAGCCAGTATGGGAAATGTGAATTTCATACGTTCCAATAGCAACATTTTTAATGATAAAATTACCATTGGAATCGCTTACGGTTGTTTTTTTTAGGGTTTTAAGTATAACATTAGCTAACGGTAACGGCATTCCATCAGCGGAAACTTTCCCTTTTATGGTAGCCTGGGCAAATAAGGCCGTATTGCTTAGCATACAAAAGAACAAGAATCGTGTTAGATTTTTCACAACTTTGATTTAGATTTGTATTAAATAATAATTTAGACAAAGCTAAAAATTATATTTCATATAACAAAAAAATATCTCTATATTTGTGTTAGATAGTCATGTCATGGGAAAATCACTAGAGGAAGTTCACGGATCTGTCACTACACAAAATAAAAGATCAGTATTCAGAAAAATACTTGCTTTTTTTGGACCTGCTTATCTTATAAGTGTAGGCTATATGGATCCGGGAAACTGGGCGACAGATATTGCCGGAGGAAGCCAATTTGGTTATGCCTTGCTTTGGGTTTTATTGATGAGTAACATCATGGCTTTATTACTGCAAAGTTTTAGTGCCCGATTAGGAATTGTAACCCAGCTCGATTTAGCACAAGCTTCCAGAGCTACCTATTCGAAATTTATTAATTATATTCTTTACTTCCTTGCTGAGATTGCTATTGCAGCTTGTGATTTAGCCGAAGTCTTAGGAATGGCGATCGGGATTAATTTATTATTTGATATTCCTTTGATAGAAGGCGTAATTATTACGGTTTTAGATACTTTTTTGTTGCTTTTTTTAATAAATAAAGGCATTCGAAAAATGGAGGTCTTTATTATTGTTTTGGTATTAATTATTGGAGTTTCCTTTGTTTTTGAAATGTTTTTTGCACAACCAGAATTAGATAAAGTATTATATGGTCTAATTCCTTCTATGCCAAATGAAACTGCTTTGTATATTGCCATTGGAATTATTGGTGCAACGGTGATGCCACACAATTTATACCTACATTCCTCATTGGTACAAACTAGAAAATTTGACCGTACACCTCAAGGAATTAAGCAAGCTATTAAATATAATTTTATTGATTCGACGATTGCTTTAAACTTAGCTTTCTTGGTAAACGCCGCTATTTTAATTTTGGCAGCAGCCACATTTTATAAAAGCGGGATGTACGAAGTTGCTGAAATTCAAGATGCACATAAGTTTTTGGCTCCCCTTTTAGGGACTAAATGGGCGCCTATTTTATTTGCAGTGGCCCTGATTGCTGCAGGACAAAGCTCGACAGTTACCGGGACATTAGCAGGTCAAATTGTTATGGAAGGGTATCTTAATTTACGAATTCAGCCATGGGTGCGTAGAATAATCACCCGATTAATCGCTATTGTTCCTGCTGTAATTGTGATTAGCATTTTTGGAGAGGGTGTAACGGGGAAATTGTTGATTTTAAGTCAGGTGATTTTAAGTTTACAATTGGGTTTTGCTATTATTCCGTTGATTCATTTTGTAAGTGATAAATCAAAAATGAAAGGATTTCATATTAGCAGATTAACTCAAATTGCAGGCTGGACTATTGCGTTGATTATCGTTTCGCTCAATGTTAAGTTGGTTTATGATGAAATAGGGAATTGGATTAAAATTTCTGAAAATCCAATTGTCTTGTGGCTGACGGTCGTGCCTTTAGCAGTAAGCTTTCTTATTTTGCTGCTGTATATTGTAGTTAAGCCTTTTATTTCAAAATCTAAAATTGATATTCAAAATCATTCACCTCATAATTTGGAATTAAAATTTGAAGAAGCTAGCGTAATAACTCACAAAAATATTGCAGTTACAGTTGATTTCTCGGATTCAGATGAGGTTGCTCTAAACGCTGCTTGTAAGTTGGGAGGAAAAACAGCTGAATACACTTTGATTCATATTGTTGAAACGGTAGGAGCAATGGTTTATGGAGAAAAAATAGACGATCACGAAACATTGATTGATGAGAAATTATTAAATGAGTACAAACAATTGCTGTCTAATAAAGGCTTTAAAGTAGTCACACAATTAGGATTTGGCGATCCAGCCAAAGTAATACCAACTATTATAAATAAAGAAAACTACGATATTTTAGTAATGGGTGCACACGGACACAGCGGGTTTAAGGATTTGATTTTTGGCACTACCGTAGACAAATTGAGACATAAAATCTCCATTCCGTTGCTAATCATTAAAAATTAAAAGGATTGCCACTGATTAATCTATGTTGCTCTGTTTGATCCATGGTAAATTAATAAGATTTAACCTTGCAGAATTTCAGACGAGCTTATTTCATCTTCTCGAGAATCTTCAAGAATGCTTGGGCCATAAGGTACGAATGTTGCTGAAATAGAATTGTGTTGTCGGTTCCTAAAGTAGTAATTGTAGGACAAACGACTGATTGTTTATAGTCGCAAAGGCTGTCGGCAATTCATGAATTCCTGTGTTGGTTCGCTTAGGTTGGAACTGAAAAGCATGTTGGTTGAAAGCAATAGCTTCTCTGGTCTCCGAATCAGGGAATACAAAATAGAAGTTTTCATTCAGTAGCCCAATGACTTCATGGTTTTTGAAAGAGGAATTCTGCATCAGTTTGCAATGCTTACACCACGAAGTGTGTACAAAAACAACAATGGGTTTTGGTTTTCAATCGCTAGTTTTTGTGCTTATTCGAAATAGTTGGTTCTTAGTTGGGCGAAACCTGACTGAAGTGCCGCAATAAGAAGAAGAGAATAGCGGCTGTTTTTTTATACTATCATTTTTACTTTGTGCGTTTTGAAACATGTTAGTACTATAAGAACATTTTTTAAGCGTTTTTTATGAATCTTCTTTAAATGAACTCACAGGCTTTATAAAGTTAAACAAAGCAATTGTGAAATTTCTTTTATTTAAAAGTATTGCGAAAACCAAAAAAACTTCGAATTTCCTGATTATGTCCGTAAGCATAACCCGGATGAAAGGTTAAGCTATAAAGATTACCGGTATAATCTACATCTAAAAATAATTTGTTGATGCGCTACGAAATAGCCGGAGTTTCATAAAACCTTCCAGTCAAGATTTGTTGTGTTGTGATGTTGTTTTTCGTTAGGAATGCATACATAAAATTAGTGCGCAAAATATTTTTAAACCATTGTGTATAAATTACTTAAACTATCAAAGAAATTTATTATATTTGTTTTTAAATAAGAATCTACAATATATTTTAATGCCAATTGCAACAAAAAATTCGTGTTCAGTTTAGTCCTAAAATTTGAAAATATGGAAAATTCTACTACTGATTTTTATTTTACTGCCAAAAAAATAGGGCATGTTGCTGTTAAATCTGGTTCTGAATGTACCACAGAATTAGAGCTACAACGAGATACGGATAAGCATTTGTTTAGTGTTTTACATTTGGGAAGCTTTTATTACTTCATTTTTAATTTTTTTCATGGGGCATTTGACTTTGTGAGTGAAGAAATAAGGAGTTTTTTGGGATATGAGCCGGAGGATTACACTGCAGTAAAAATGCTAGATAAAATTCATCCAGATGACAAAATATATTTTCTAAATTTTGAACAGGAGAGTATTAAATTTTTTAAGACCTTGTCATTTGATAAAGTGAAAAAATACAAAGCACAATACGATTACAGGATAAAATCGTTAAAGAACCAGTATGTGCGCATCTTGCAACAAATTGTACCTATAGAATACGATGAAACCAACTTCGATCGCACCTTTAGTATACATAGCGATATCTCGCACATTAAGCAAAATGGCATTCCCTGTTTCTCCATAATAAGGATAGATGACGAACCCTCCTACTACAATATTCAAGATAGGGTTGTTTTTTACAAATCGGATGATTTCTTTACCAAAAGAGAAAATGAGATTTTGAAATATATTGTAGCGGGCAAAAACAGCAATACAATAGCTAACGAATTACACATAAGGCTTCACACGGTAAACACCCATCGAAAGAACATGCTTATTAAAGCAAACTGCAAGTCCCCAATCGATCTAGTCACTAAAGTTATAAATGAAGTTTTGATACGACGCACTAAAAACACCTAGGATTAGGTGTTTTATTAGTCTTTAAGTGAAACTACTTTGTTTTATTCCTGCTTGTTAAAACAATATGTTTTAACAGTTTGATTTAGTTAAAACCATTAAAAAAAAACAGCAGTAAAAATTGAAAACTGCATTTTTATTTAGAATATCAAATTTATTTAACGAATTAAAATCAACTTTTAAGAAATGAGTTGCTTGCGAATTTAATAGAAACTGATAACAACTAAAAAAAAAACAATCATGAAAAAAACTACACTAATGATGTTAATCTTATTTACGATGACATTGCAGGGACAAAATAAATTACTGTCCAGTATTGAAGAGTATTATGACGGTAGTACTTGGGAAAACATTCAAGGTTCCAATTATGAATACGACAGCCATAACAACCTAATAATACAAACATACTTTTCTTGGAATTTGGATTGGGAAATTAGTATGAAGGTAAACTATACCTATAATGTAAACAATAAAGTCACAGAAGATCTATACCAATTTTGGAATTCAACATCTAACCAACTCGAAAATTTCACAAAAAACTCCTATACGTATACAAGCGGAAAACCTGCAGAAACAATAAACCAAAAATGGGAGAATAACCAATGGGTAAATAAATACAAATATGTTTACACCTACAACAACGATAATTTACCCATATTAAGCATGAACTATGCTTGGGATGGACTGCAATGGGTAAATGACGACCGTGAAACTTTAACCTACAATGCTAACAATAAAGTTGCAGAAATCTTGTCAGAAGATTGGGTAAATTCAGAATGGAAGAATGATTATAAATATGTATATACTTATGATGTAAATAATAAAATCTCAACCGAAATTACTTATAAATGGAATGGTAGTTGGGGAGAAGAGGACAGAACCGAATATGTTTTTGATTCCAATGGCAACATGCTGAGTCAAACGGGTTATTATTTAGGAAACAGCAACGATAAAACAGAATACATATATGATTTCTCAAGTTTTATGTCAAATTTTATACATCCATTTAATGACAAAACAGGCTTTGATTATTTTATAGTTGATTTTCCGTATGTAAACAAGTTATTAAGCACAAATGGATTCATCTTTAATAGCCTTACAAATAGTTTTGAAATTAACAATAAAACAACTTATAACTACGATAATGCTATAGTCTTAAGTAATGAACAATTTGAAATAGAAAATAAAAAAATAATCGCTTTCCCAAATCCAGCTAAAAGTTACATTGAGATTTCAGGTTTAGATAAATCAGAAAATTATAAAATATATACTGTTTCCGGTATAGAAGTAGATAAAGTCACTGTTTCTGATAATGAAAAAATTGATATTCAAAAACTAAGCAATGGATTTTACTTCTTAAAATTCAACAAAGGAAGGGTAGTTAAAATTTTAAAAAAGCAATAAACTAAGTGTTCGTTTTACAAACAAACGCTACAGTTTGAAAAAAGGCAACCACAAAGTAGCACTAATTAACAGATTAATTAGTGCTACTTTGTGGTTGATAAATTAGTTACGGAACCTTTTTTAACTACAACTACACTGAATTTTTAATTGGATTGACCAAAATTTACTAAAACAATATCTAAAAGTAGTGGCTTTATGTTTTTGTCTTCAAAAAGGTCTTTTTAACGATTTTTACAGATCGGTTTTATTTAAGGACTTTAAAGCGAATTTCCCTAAATAAACCTAGTTTAAATCGTACATTTCTACTACCTTATTAACAAAATTGAGTTCGGTTGATGGATTATTAGACGAACGGCCTCTTGCTGTAATTCACTAAACTATCCGTCTGTATGGCATATTATTTCTAATCACAAAAACACAAGCCTATTAAATCCTTTTTTTTCTGACACAACTAATCTGGAAAGGCATTTTTTTGTTGGACATGGCCGAATCTAAATGTCGGATCGATAAATAATACATAATCTATATAATACTTAAATTAAATTTTAGACTTGCCTAAATTTTAATTTCATGAAATAAATTTTTTAACTATATTTGTGTTAATAACCTGATTGATTTAGTGATCAATCTTTAGAAGGAATAAACGTATACCCTTGTATTAAAAATATAGTAATTTATCAAAAGGAATAAAACATGACCTATTCAGAAGAGAATTATCTCAAGACAATTTATCATCTTACTTCGGTTTCAGATGGCACTATCAGTACCAATGCTGTTGCTGAAAAAATGGAAACCAAGGCATCCTCCGTTACCGACATGCTTAAAAAACTGGCCGAAAAAGAGTTGGTAAACTACATCAAATATCAAGGCGTTTCCCTTACAGATAAAGGAATATTGGCTGCGAAAATGATTGTTAGGAAACACCGTCTTTGGGAGTGTTTTTTAGTTGAAAAACTTGATTTTTCGTGGGATGAGGTACATGATATCGCGGAACAATTGGAACACATCAAATCCGAAAAACTCATTAATAAACTAGATGATTTTTTGGGAAATCCTACCGAAGATCCTCATGGAGATCCCATTCCTGATGCTAACGGTACAATCACAAAAATTGAAAAACGATTGCTTTCGGAATTGGAGAAGAATGAAGTCGGGATTTGTGTTGGGGTAAAGGATACGTCTTCTGATTTTTTAAAATATTTAGATAAGCAGGAAATTGCTTTGGGTTCCCAAATTGAGATTATTGAAAAAGAAAGTTTTGATTCTTCTTTCAGAATTCGGGTTGGAATCAAAGAAATAAGCATTTCAAATAAAATAGCCAGCAATTTATATATCAAATAAGTATGTTTCAATCCATAATAGATTATTTCACGAGCATCGATCCCATTTTAGCTGCATTATATGCGAGTTTATTTACTTGGTTTCTAACGGCATTAGGTGCTTCATTTGTGTTTATTTTCAAAACTATGAACCGAACATTTCTTGACGGAATGCTTGGTTTTACTGGTGGCGTTATGGTCGCTGCTAGTTTTTGGAGTTTATTGGCTCCAGCCATAGCAATGACTGGCGGCGAAGGTTTAGCTAAAGTGATGCCTGCTGCATTTGGTTTTTTTCTTGGTGCCTTGTTCATTTTTGGGATTGATAAAGTACTGCCGCATCTTCACATCAATTTTAAAGTTAGTGAAGGGATAAAATCTCCTTGGCAACGCACGACCTTGCTGGTTTCGGCAATTACACTGCACAATATTCCGGAAGGATTGGCTGTGGGTGTTCTTTTCGGCGGTGTGGCAGCCGGGATTCCGGAGGCTTCTATCGCAGGTGCCGTGACATTGGCTATTGGTATCGGAATTCAGAATTTTCCTGAAGGAATTGCCGTTGCCATGCCGTTGCGGCGCATGGGAATGAGCCGGTGGAAGAGTTTTATGTACGGTCAATCTTCAGCTGCGGTTGAGCCAATTGCAGCAGTTTTAGGCGCTTTTGCCGTAACATTTTTCACGCCAATTTTGCCTTATGCTTTGGCTTTTGCCGCAGGAGCCATGATTTTTGTCGTGGTTGAGGAAGTTATTCCAGAAACGCAACAGGATAAAAACACTGATATTGCCACACTGGGATTTGTTGGCGGATTTATTGTGATGATGGTTTTAGACGTGGCTCTAGGATAGAAATGGTAGTTTTTATCTTATAAATATTCGATATGAAAAATTCAATAGTATTCTTTTTTGTCATTATCATTAGTATCGCTTGGGTACAAAACCCGAAATCTTAAAAGTTTAAATACACCACAATAAATCAAAAAATGTGCCCCAATCAAAAAGGATTTCAGTTGGTTTTAAAAGCAATCCCTAATGATTCCCGTTGTCCGGAAGGTGCTACTTGTATCTGGGCTGGAGAAGTAAGTGCTGTTGTTATGGTCTACAAAGATTCAAAATTAGTCGATGAGAAAACATTGGTTTTTTCGGTGAGAAACGAAGAAAATAATAGGAGGTGGTTTGCGTCGTATTTGCTAGAAAAACAAAAAAAGGTAAAAAGTATAGATGTTTTTCCACATCCAAATAAGGATAGGGAAATTGATTTCAAAGACTATTACCTCAAAATTGGTTTTTCAAAATAAGATCAGCTATGGCCGCAATCGCCACTACCACAATCTTTGTTGGATTTTTTGTTTTTGAAAAAGAATTTTTTAATCAAAAAAGCTAAGGCAATTCCTAAAGCAATAAAAGCAATAATTTCTTGAATATCCATAATGGTCTATTTTAGGATTTGATAGGCAAGTAAAGCCACTACATAAGCAAATGCGGACATGAAAATCAATTGTCCTGCCGGCCATTTCCATGAATTTGTTTCTTTTTTCGTGACAGCAAGCGTGCTGGCACATTGCATGGCAAAGGCATAAAACAATAATAACGATATTCCCGATGCAAAATTGAATATTTTCTGTCCAGTAACTGGATTGATTTCGGCAGCCATTTTGTTTTTGATAGTAACTTCGTTATCGGTTCCGCCAACACTGTAGATTGTGGCTAGTGTTCCCACGAAAACTTCTCTTGCAGCAAATGAACTGATAATGGCAATTCCTATTTTCCAATCGTAACCCAAAGGGGAAATAGCTGGCTCAATGGCTTTTCCCATTATTCCGATATAGGAGTTTTCCAGTTTTTGTGAAGCTACAGCATCTTCAAACGCTGCTTCTGGTAACGGATTTTGTTTGGTGTTTTCAGCAACAATTGTTTCGGCATTATTGAATTTTTCTCCTGGTCCGTATGAAGCTAAAAACCATAATACAACTGAAATAGCCAAAATGATTTTACCTGCACCAAAAACAAAGGCTTTTGTTTTTTCGATTACATTGATTGCTACATTTTTGAGAAGAGGTAATTTATAATTGGGCATTTCTACGACGAAGTACGTTTTTCCTTTTATTTTAAGAATTTTATTTAGAATGTAAGCTGAAAAAATAGCGGTTCCAAAACCCAAAAGATACAGCAACATCAGGGTCACTCCCTGCATATTCAGAAAGCCAAAAAAGCGATCATCTGGAATTACTAATGCAATGATAATGGCATAAACCGGTAATCTGGCTGAGCAGGTTGTAAATGGGGTTACTAGAATAGTTATCAATCTTTCTTTCCAGTTTTCGATGTTTCTAGTGGCCATAATGGCTGGAATAGCACAGGCTGTCCCTGAAATAAGAGGCACCACGCTTTTGCCGGATAAACCAAATTTTCGCATGATTTTGTCCATCAAAAAAACGACACGACTCATGTATCCGCTTTCTTCGAGTATCGAAATAAATAGGAACAGGAACGCAATTTGAGGGATGAATATCAAAATCCCTCCTATTCCGGGAATGATTCCCTGCGAAATTAAATTAGTTAAAACTCCTGCTGGTAACTCATCGGCAGCGAGTGTGCTAAATGAAGCAAAAGTGGCGTCGATAAAATCCATCGGAATTTTAGACCACTCGAATATAGATTGGAAAATAACAAACAAAATCAAAAAGAAGATTACGTATCCCCAAACTTTATGTGTAAGAACGCGATCCAGCCTGCTACGGTAATCTTTTGCAACGGAGGTGTCAATTTTTAAACCTTCTTTCAAAACATCATTGATGAATTGGTAGCGTTTTATGGTTTCTTTTTGTTGTAAACGCTTTAAATCAGAGTGTGATTTAGTAAATGAACTTCGGATTTCATTTCGCTCTAAATTCAGGAAATTAACGTCTTGTGTAATAACCAACCACAATTTATATAGCAATTGATTAGGGAAGGCTTTGCGCAGGCCGTTGAAATATTCGGGGTCAATTACAGATGCATTCAAGCACGGTTCGCTCGAAATTGTTCTGTAGTTGACAATCAAATTTTTCAACTCTTCAATTCCAGATCCTTTTCTGGAACTAATCAGTGCGATTTTTGTTTTTAAGTGCTCTTCCAGATACGGAATGTCCAGCGTAATTCCTTTGAATTCCATTCTATCCGCCATGTTGATGACTAAAATAGTTGGAATTTCTAAGTCTTTTATTTGTGTAAAAAGAAGTAAGTTTCGTTTTAGATTTTCTACATCAGTAATTACCAGCGCTACGTCAGGGTATAATTTGTCGTTTTTGTTTAGTAATAATTCAATGACTACATTTTCATCAATTGAACTAGCATTTAGGCTGTAGGTTCCCGGTAAATCAAGAATATTCGCCTTGATGTTATTGGGTAATTTGCAAAAACCTATCTTTTTTTCAACGGTAATACCGGGGTAATTCCCCACTTGTTGATTCAAGCCTGTAAGTTGATTGAAGACGGAAGTTTTGCCCACATTTGGATTTCCAATCAAAGCGACATTAATGTTTTGTTTGCTTACCATAAGTTGGTTTTTATAATGTCAACTTCAATTTCCTTTGCAGTTTCCACACGGATTGCCACATGGGAACCATTAATATTCAAATACAAAGGGTCTCCAAAAGGAGCAATTTGGAGTAATTCTACCAGATTGCCGGGTAAGCAACCCATTTCCAATAATTTTAATGGAACGGCATCGATGTCAAAGTCTTTTATAATGGCTTGCTCGCCTTTTTTGAGAGAATGTATCGTTGTATGCAAAGCTTATTTAGATTGAATTAAGATTACAAAAATACACATTTTAATACAAACAAAAATGATAAATATCACATTTATGCTAATTAAAACAAATCATTACAAGGAATAGTTTAGTGGTTGTCTGTAGAAAAAAAGGAGTGTAAGAAAGGGATTTGTTTTAGAATGCTTTATTGGTTACTCAAAAAAGTAATATCTTCAATTAAGCGTTTGATATCTTCTTTATTAGTCCCGTCATAAAAACCACGAACTCTTTTTTTAGTATCAACTAAAACAAAGTTTTCTGTATGAACCATATCGTATAATTCGCTAGGTTTTCCCAGTTTCACGGCCAAATACGATTTTCGAGCCATGGTGTAAATTTCTTTCTTGTCACCGGTGACTAAGTTCCATTTAGTGTTATCAACATGATGTTTTTTGGCGTAAGCTTTCAAAACAGGAACGCTGTCTGTTTCCGGAAAAACGGTATGGGAGAGCAGTTTTACCTTTGGGTTATTGGCGAAAGCCTTTTGAATTTCGGATAAATTGATGGTCATTTTTGGACAAATGGTTCCACAAGTGGTAAAGAAAAAATCAGCAACATATATTTTGCCTTCGTAATCTTTTTGAGTGATGGTTTTTCCGTTTTGGTTAATAAACGAAAAATCAGCAATCGTATGGTATTTGCTTTTGTACTGAACGGTGCTATCTACTAATTCTGGGTTTACATCAGCGGGATTGAAAATAGGAAGTGTTTTTTTTGGTTTTAAAGCCGAATAGAATAAGGATATTATGATTGTAGAAAAAACAATCAAAACTCCAAAAAAGAGTCGGTATTTTTTAAAAAATTCTAACATAGTGCTGTTTTGGTACAAAAATACGAAAATGAGATTTGTTTTAATTCAAATTACACAATCTTATTGTAGAGCAATTCCTTTGAAAAATAACACTAGAAATTAATCTCTTTTTTGATTAAACCTTTTAGAAATTGTGGTGTCCAACGAAAATGTATTTGTAAATAATAGATTTTAACTAAAAGTAAAATTATTTATTGATAGCTTTGTTAATGAACTAAAAAACTAAAAAAGATGAAAAAAAATAGCAATAAGCAATTGCTTTTTATGATTCCTGCAATAATGGGTTTTGCGATGGGTCAAGCCCAAAATGCTCCGGCTGTTAAGGAACCAGGAATCAATGTGAATTACATGGATAAAAGAGTAAAACCAAGCAATGATTTCTTTCGCTATGTGAATGGAACTTGGCTGGATAATACTGAAATTCCCAGTGACAGAACACGATGGGGTAGTTTTGACGAACTGCGTCAAAGAACGGATGCGGATGCTTTGGCAATTTTGAATGAAGCCACGAGAAATCCAAGTTACCAATCAAATACCGATCAAGGCAAAGCCATTAATTTATACAAATCGATATTAGATACAGTAGGAAGAAATAAGTTAGGGATTGCGCCTTTGAAACCATATTTGAAGAAAATTGATGCTGTAAAAAACAGCAAAGATTTAGAAGCATTACTGATTGAAATGGAACCTATTGGAGGCATTGGGTTTATGGGTGCAGGTGTAGGAACTGATGCAAAGAACAGCAGTAGAAACGTTATTAATTTAGGCCCTGGTGGCGTAGGTTTACCAGATCGAGATTATTATGTTTCTGACGATGCCGATTCGAAAGAAAAAAGAGCAAAATACGTACTCCATGTTACTAAAATGTTGCAATATCTAGGTGATAAACCAGCAGTGGCTAAAGTGAATGCCGAAAAAATTCTGGCGCTTGAAACTGCCCTGTCTAAACCTAGATTGGACAGAGTAGAACGCAGAGATCGTCGCAAGTCCTATAACCCGATGACATTGAGTGATTTGAGTAAAATAACTCCATCAATCAATTGGAATAATTATTTCACAAAAATTGGATTATCGAAAGTAGATACAGTAATAGTATCACAACCAAAATACATGGCTGCTTTAGAAACAATTTTTAAAGAAAATAAAGTAGATGACTGGAAAGCATACATGCGTTGGAGTTTATTGAACAGGGCTTCTAGTCAATTATCAACTGAAATTGAGAATGCAAACTGGGAGTTTTACGGAAGAACATTAACGGGTGCTGTCAAACAAAGACCACTTGACGAGCGTGCATTACAAACCATCAACGGAACAGTGGGTGAGGCGTTAGGAAAGTTATATGTGGAAAAAAAATTTCCGGCTGAGGCCAAAGCCAAAGCGGAGAAAATGATCAAAAACATCTTTTTGGCTTTCGAAAATAGAATCAATAATTTGTCTTGGATGTCTGCCGAAACAAAAGTTAGTGCACTTGCCAAATTGCATAAATCAAGAATTAAAATTGGATATCCTGACAAGTGGAAAGATTATTCAGCCTTGACGATTAAAAGTCCAGAAGAAGGCGGAACGTATTTTGACAATGTTAAAAACATGGCGCAATGGCGTTTCAATGAGAATATAGCTGATTTGAGTAAACCGGTTGATAAAGAAAAATGGGGAATGTCTCCGCAAACGGTGAATGCCTATTACAATCCATCGAACAATGAAATTGTATTTCCAGCAGCTATTTTGCAACCGCCTTTTTACAATTACCAAGCAGATGAAGCGGTAAATTATGGAGGAATTGGAGCCGTTATAGGTCATGAAATTTCACATGGTTTTGATGATTCAGGATCGCGTTACAATGCTGATGGAAATTTAGTAGACTGGTGGACCGCCGAAGATCTGAAACAATTCTCTGCATTAACAGGAGCACTTGCAGCACAATATAGCGCATTAGAACCTTTGCCGGGAACTTTTGTAGATGGTAAATTTACTTTGGGTGAAAACATTGGAGACTTAGGAGGCGTAAATGCTGCTTATGATGGTTTGCAATTGTACTTGAAAGCAAATGGAAACCCAGGATTAATCGATGGATATACTCCAGAGCAACGTTTCTTTATTTCTTGGTCGACCATCTGGCGTTCAAAAATGCGAGATGAAGCCTTGAAAAATCAAGTAAAAACTGACCCGCATTCTCCAGGAATGTACCGTGCTTATGTTCCTTTACAAAACATAGATACTTTCTATCAAGCTTTTGATATCAAGCCAACTGATGGGATGTATATTGCACCAGAAAAACGTGTTAGAATTTGGTAATTTGATAGTATAAAATACTATTTTTCTTTATAATAACGAAAAACCCATTTGCAGCGGAAATGGGTTTTTCTATTTATATAAGTAACGATTTTTTGTATTAAAGTCTAAAATAGTTCTAGATTATTTTACTAAATATTCCTGCATAAATCGGATTATAGCCAAACGCACATAATCAATATTAGCTTTCTTTTTAAACGCATGTCCTTCATCTTTTGCTTCTAGATACCAAACCGTATTGCCTTGTGCTTTTAGTTTATCTCGCATCTGCATTGCTTCGGTCACAGGAACTCTTGGATCATTTGTTCCTTGAATGATAAACATTGGTTTTTTTATTTTATCCGTATTGTTTAAAGGAGCCGTTTTGTCAAAAAACGCTGCCATTTTAGAATCTCTCTCATCACCATACTCTGCTCTTCTCAAATCACGTCTGTATTCTTCGGTATTTTTCAAAAAAGTATTAAAATTTGAAATCCCAACAATATCTACAGAGCATTTTATTCTGTCGGCATAATGAAAAGCGGTTGCCAATGTCATATAACCACCATAACTTCTTCCCATAATCATTATTTTATCTTTATCTAATTCAGGTTGTTTAGCAATCCAATCTAATAGAGCACCAATATCTTTAACCGAATCTTCTCTTAGGAATCCATTGTCTTTTTCTAAATATGTTTTTCCAAAACCCGAAGAGCCTCTTACGTTAGGATATACTAAAGAAACGCCCATTTCACTAGTGTAAAAGTTATTAGAGTCTAAAAAGGAAGCCATGGATTGTCCTTCAGGCCCACCATGAATCATTATGATAACAGGTCTTTTTCCTTTAAATTTTGGCGAAGCAGGATAGTAAAAACCAGATATTTTTAAATCATCAAAACTTTTCCATTCAATGAATTTTGGGACTGACATGTCTGATGGTTGCATTTCTCCCAATTCACTCTCTGTCCAGCGTTCTATTTTAGCTGTTTTTATATTTAGTTGATATACATCAGAGGCTGATTGCGCTGTAGATTGATTAAAGAAAATGGTTTGATTGTCTTTCGTAAAACGAGCACCGCTTATCAAGCCAATTGGAAGGTTTTTTATTTCTTTGTATGCTTTAGTGCCAGTATTCATTAGGTACATTTTGTTTAAACCTCCTTCATTGGTAATAAAAACAATTGATTTTTTATCTTCAGACAAGTTAAAACTCTCTACATTCCATGGAATATCAGAAGTGTAATAGGTTGTTTTTTTCGTGTTTAAGTTCATTGCCGCCAATCGCTGAAACTCATTGTCCTTATCTGTTACAAGCCAAATCTCGTTAGATAGGTTTGAAAAAGTAGCTTCAGATTGTGAGATTCCTTTACTATTTCGATCCGTAACTTCAGTTAATTTTCCGGTTTCAATATCCAACAACCAGATATACGATTCGTTTATCGAAATATATTCGCCCAAAACTAATTTTTTATTATCTGGTGAAATATCTTGAATTCCCCATCCGCCACCTTTTACTTGCAAAATCAATTTCTCTGATTTAGGATTGTTAGGATCCATATAATAAATGTCACGGTCACCGCCATTTCTTTTGGTCGAAGCATAATAAAATCCTTTGCCATCTTTGCGCCAAGTAATGCCACCATTTTGTGATTTTCCACCGTCGGTTAGGAGTGTCGATTGTAAGGTTTTTAGATCAAGTTTGAATAACTGTCCAAATTCATTTCCTCCAATGTCTTTGGAATACACTAAATAGTCCCCTTTTAGTGGCTCATAAGAAGTAGCACTAACGGGTTCGTCAAAGAAAGTTATTTGTGTTCGCGCTCCCATACTCTTGGATACACGATGCAATTGTGGGGTGGAACCAAATCGAGTGTTGATGATAATCTCATTTGT